>CAIRBC010000345.1 GCA_903876685.1 uncultured Nitrosomonadales bacterium
AAATAAACAGTATTACTGTTTTTGGTGTTAAAGTCCGGCTAAGGATGATACCGATGTTGCTAAAGCCCTGAATGTTTCTAACGGGCATGGCAAATTGCCACCCCTGATGATGAAACCCATCATGCCCGTTTCCCTCTCCCCATCCCTCTCCCGCAAGCGGGCGAGGGAGAGTACGATCGCTACGCGTGTTTCACGTTAAAGCTCAAGCTACAGCATGGTTAAAACGACTAAAGTTGGATGGGGCAATTGATAAACGAGGTAATCTCTACATCAAGCAGTTCGACCTGTTCGGATAGCCGCTATATAAAACTGGGTAAAAAATATGGGTATCTGGTGATTCAACGCAGCGTCTCGACTGTCGCCTAGCAGGAATACTACTCATCAGCATCTGCTGTGCTACAGGAATCAGTCGCTAAAGCTCCACACCTTGACGGAATCCTTATGGCACTTATGAATAGCTATGCATAAGTTCCGGTCGTTACCGGATATTTAACTTCTCAAACTCACTGAGTGTCAACGACGAGTTAAAAGTGCGCCTAAATGATGCATTCTGTTTTTATTGTAATTTTTACAGGTTTTAAAGCAAACGCAGTAGTACTGGTTTGATTTTGGATTTAAAGTTTGACGAATTGGAATTTAGGACAATGATATAGTAAAAATGAGGTTTAGCGACCCTTACGCCTCAATTTTCGTAACTACTCAGGTACGCCAAATAGTGAGCGTAGCCCGGATGGAATGAAATGGAATCCGGGGTCTCGTGTCACGCCATATAATCTGGAAAATTGCATTCGATCCAATTTTCCCCGGATACCGCTCCGCTACATCCTGGCTACTTTGCTATCCTGAAAATGATTACAATTTGTTTGTGTGTTCCCCCGGATTCCGGCTTGCGGCCTACATCCGGGCTACGTTGCAGGATATATCAATGACCCATGGATATTTCAAAGTGGGTAACTACCCAAGTAATCTTGGAATAGACTCAATATTTTGCCGTTATTCAGGGCTTTAAGAAATGTAAGCTATAGCCGATAACTAAGGGTATGAAAACCCTGCCCGATCTTGATC
Source organism: uncultured Nitrosomonadales bacterium (assembly GCA_903876685.1). Taxonomy (GTDB): domain Bacteria; phylum Pseudomonadota; class Gammaproteobacteria; order Burkholderiales; family Gallionellaceae; genus Gallionella. The sequence continues at coordinate 1,066 of CAIRBC010000345.1, forward strand.
AACTCAACCACGCCGAGAAAGACGATTTGATTCGAAAGCTGTTTGCGCTTGTAACAACGCTGACAGCACAGGTTGCTGAGCTTGAGGGTCGCCTGGCGAAGAATAGCAGCAACTCCAGTAAACCGCCTTCTACAGATGGGTACAACAAACCGAAACCGAAGTCGCTACGGCAGTCAGGACAGAAGCCGAATGGCGGTCAAAAGGGACATACTGGTTCTACACTGAAAAAAGTAGATCATCCGGATCACATCGAAATCCACAGCCCTCCGGACAATTGCGATGCCTGTAATAATCATCTGGAAAATCCCGTTGTCGTAGAAAGACGTCAAGTGTTCGACATTCCACCACTGTGTTATGAGGTTACCGAACATCGTGTACTTGAAGCGCGTTGCACTTGCGGCAAGTTGCATCGGGGAGAATTTCCTGCAGGAGTATCGGCACCCGTGCAATATGGGCCGAACATCAAGGCTGCTGTAGTGCATTTAACGCATCATCATATGATGCCAGTGGCACGAACCGGTGATTTGCTCGGTGATTTATTCGGGCTTCCGATTTCCGACGCAACGGTGCTGGCGATCAACAAGGAGGCCAGTGAACTTCTTGCACCGACGGTAGCCGCTATTGGGGAAGCGATGAAAACTGTACCAGTAGCCCACGCAGATGAAACTGGAATGCATGTTGCAGGTAAAATCCATTGGTTGCATGTACTGACCACTTCCACTTTGACATGGATTGGATGCCATGAAAATCGTGGAAAAATAGCTTTGGATGCCTTTGGGATTCTAGCCGCGTTTTTCGGCACGCTTATTCACGATGGCTGGAAACCATATCGTGATCTCGCCTGCCTCCATGGTTTGTGTAACGCCCATCATCTACGCGAACTGACCTACGTTTTTGAGGAAATGAAACAGGCTTGGGCTAAGCGTATGATTGACCTGTTGATTCAGGCGCATCATGAAGTCGGTATAGTCGGAGGCCCGCTAGCGAAGGATCGCATTGCCCACTATAGAGTTGCTTATGCAGCTATCCTTGCAGAAGGCGAAGAAATCAACCCGCGAGCGCCACCTTCAGGCAAGCGTGGCCAAACAAAACAGAGTAAGGCACTTAATCTGCATGACAGGTTACGCGATTATGCAGAGGATGTCTGGCGATTTATGACTGATCATAATATCCCTTTCTCAAACAACCTCGCTGAACAAATCATGCGCATGATGAAAGTGAAGCAGAAAATTTCTGGGGGCTTCCGCACTCAAGCAGGTCTTGCTAATTTTTGCACTATTCGAACCTATCTTGCTACCCTTCAAAAACAAGA
>CAIRBC010000346.1 GCA_903876685.1 uncultured Nitrosomonadales bacterium
CCATTCACCAACAATCGCGGAGAGCGGGATCTGAGAATGAGCAAAGTCAAACAGAAAGTGTCAGGCTGCTTCCGTTCCGTGGAATATGCCCACGCCTATTGCCGCATCACCAGTTACCTGCAAACCATGGCCTACAAGGGTATCAACCCCATGATCGCCATTCAAATGGCACTGGCAGGGGAGATAGGGGGCGAGTAGTTACCATTGGTCTATCATATCATCCAGCTCATGAATGATCGTCATGTCGGACACGGGTTTTTCATCCGCATTTGCCTCCGGCGGTATCTCTAGCTCTGCCAGACGTGCAAACACCGGTCTCATAGATAGTTCTTTGTCACGGTAGAAGGCGCTTCCACGTATGCGAACGAACTGCCAGCCCAGCCTCTCAAGAATGGCCTGACGATCCATGTCTTCAGCTAACTTTTCCATCGGGTGATAACGGTCTCCATCGCATTCCACAGCAAGGCGTTTGCCGCCACCCTCAACAATCATATCGATCCTGAAATAACCGACCTGCCATTGTGTCTTGACCTTATATCCAGCGTCGGTCAGGCGTTTTAGCACTTCACGCTCAAACGGCGATTCGGTTTTGCCCACTTCCTGATTGAAGGCACGCAGCGAGGCCAGTGGATCTTTGACGTGCTGGAGTAACTTGAATCTAAGGTCAGTGACCTTGAGGTGTAGCGCAGGATTGAAAGAATGTATGACCCAAAGCTGGTCACGAGCTCGGCTCACTGCGACATTGTAGCGCTTTTTAATTAGCTCGAATGCGCCCTCGTTCACAGCCCTCAACGTTCCTTCGTCGGACGAACTATCAACCATGGAGAGGAAAATAATGTCGCGCTCGTCGCCTTGGAACTCGCCAGAGATACCAGCCTGAATGCGACGTTTTTCAATTTCAATACCTTCTACTTCTTTATGCAGCATGGACTGGATAAGCACTGCTTGGTTGTCGCCCAGCATGGAGATGATTCCTATGGTCTTGCCAGCATATATGGGGTGACGAATCATCGCCTTGATCGTAGCAGTGATCCTTTCAGCTTCGGCTTTGTTGGTATCGCCCTCCCGTATGCCATCCACGTGGCAGGCTACGCATGCGGGTTTGATATTAGTTGAGTTGGATTCCCGCAAAGGAAGAATCCTCCCTTCATAGGAAAGCTGGTTGCTGAAAGCGATGATCTCTGGGACGCAACGGAAGTGTTCTACCAGTCGTACCGCATCCCCAAAAGACTGGCGTCCGATGTCATAGATTGAGGACATGTTGTCGAACAGGTGTGAGTTTGGGATGTCCTGAAGCATGGATTTTCTGAGGTTTTCCAAAATGGCCTGGCCCTTGCCCACGCCCAGTGGTGTCACCTGCTCGTGGTCGCCGACGATGACCACTTGCTTGCCCATGTAAAGCGGAATCAGCGCATTGAGGTCGGCCTGACTCGCCTCGTCAATGATGACCACATCGAAGCGTGTTGTACGTGGATCGAAGCTTTCTGCCATGATCGAAATCGGCATAATCCAGACTGGCACGGCATCCGCACACTTTTTCATCAGCTTGTTTGACGCCTACCGATCTGTTTGGTAGAGAGGAGGCGCTTCGTCGTGTCGAGCCAACCTACCAATGCCTGCCGAATCGTGTTATTACCCTGAAGTCGCTCAAGCTGCTTCCCCCAGGCCTTGGCGTCGATAAGCCACTGGGTTATCTGACGTAACGTGTCTCTGGTTTTCTCGATTTTTAGCTGTAGCTCCTGTGCATCGAGCTTGTCTCGTTCAACGAGTGTGTCGTGCAACTGGCGCCAGACCCAAGCCGAAGCAATATCTCCGGGCACTTGACCCTGATGATGCGGTGGTACTCGGTGAATAGTGTGCTCTGCCCAGCCTGGAGCAACTAATAGCAATTTCTTGGCTAACGCATCACGCTCCACAACCAGCGGTTTCACGGTATGAAGCCGTCTGGCATATTCCAGCGCTGCCGAATAGCCTTCTGCATTTCGTGAACGGACTGCAGCGATGATTCGGCCAATGCAACCCCTGTCAGGAGAAGTTGGGTCGACTTGTGTTGATAGGTTGGCGAGTAGATCAAATACAGTTTCGCACTCCATGAGTTTCCGCCGACCCGCTTCGGCGGCCAACAGGGGTGGCGCTACGGATGAGGCGAAGCGTTCAATTAACAGATATTCAGAGACCTGACTAGCTTCTCGCGGTAGAGAAGCAAGCAGGTCATCAAGCTTCAACCCTTCTGCCTTGAGCTTGGCAACTAAAGGTTCCCATACCCTAGAATGCCAAGCGAGGCAGCGGCGAATCTCGGGGATTAAAGCACGACAAGCTAATTCTGGCGCCGCTCCCATCGTCTTGAATAAGGTGCTGATATGCTGACCAATCAGTGTATTCCACAAGTCTTCAAGCTCAAGTCGCATGGATTCCAATTCGGCAAGGTGCCCAATTGCCTCAAAATGGGTGCGATGATTTGGCTGGCCTGCCGTGACTGAAACTGTATTGATAAACTGACGCCACTCGGATCGCGTGGCAAGCTGTAGGAATCCGAGTTTTCCGCCTGCATCGATGTGCTTGCAAATTTCGACTGTGATATGCCGTTGCTTATGAACCGGCATGATCTCTGAGAGCTTTGGGCGATGATGGAGTACCAGCGCATGCTTTGAATTGGCTTCTGATGCTTTTTCGATGTTGGTGATTAGTCGTTCCCAGACTTCCATTCCAGTTCCACCATGAATTCCAGCGACAATGGCGTAGGGCCGCCATGATTGGCGCCTCATGTCGTCAGAGAACTCAACCTCAAGCGCATTAGCGAGCGTTTCAACAGCACCGCTGCCGTTGCCTCCGGATTGCCATTTGTCTGAGCCAACTGTCAGATCACAGGCCAGCAGATGTTGATACTCCGAAACCATGATCTGAAATTGTCGCTCGGAAGGTAACTCTGCCATTTCTGGCAAGGGATGCCGTGCATCCTGTTCTTCTTCTGCTGAAAACGATGTGCCAAGGGCATAGATGCGTACCAGTTCTTGTTCAGTAAGGCTGATGTTTGTACCAAGCTTAACCGGAGCTGGAATCCATCCGTGTTCATCACGATGGTTCGCAACAAATCGGGCCGCATCGGATGGCGAAAAATGTCTGTCGCCAACAACGATCTCACGATATTCGTTTTCAAGAGCCTCTCGAAGCTTGTGGTTTAGTTCTTTGGATAGATGAAGCAGTTTTTTCCGTTCACTCTCAAATTGAGTGGCTTTATGCAGCAAGGTATCGCTGGTATCACTTGTCAGCCTTTCGGTAATGGAACCAATTGAAGACTCCAGTTGACGCCTCGCATCGGTATCGCTACCCAGTACCGATACGCACAACGGCTGAAGCACCTCTGGAACTTTATCTCGCAACACCCTCAGTGCTTTTGCTGTTTGAGCAGTAACCAGAATCGATTTACCCTGTGCTAACAGGTGGCCGATCAGGTTGCCAATAGTGTGGGTTTTGCCAGTCCCTGGAGGACCTTGAACAATCACAGAGCCGCAGTGATTCAAGCGCCGAATGATCTGAAGTTGCGCATCATTTGCTTCCTTGGTGAGAAGGATATCGTCATCGCTAAAAACAACAGGTGGGATTACCTCTCCTTGTCCAGTGCCACTTCCAGCGCCATCCAACCCTTCGGACAGCCCAGAGCCTTCCCACGAATCCATCGTGCCCGTTATTTGTGCGAGCGATGGCGGGAACACACTCTGGTGGTCAATGTCGTCGATAATCGCATCTACGGCGTTCGCAATGCCAGCAATTCGCTTCCGTAACAGGAGAACTGGATCACGCCATAGGCGAGGCGTTGTCAAGGCAGTCTCCGTGGATGGTTTATTCAGGAATTCACCACTGAGAGGCGAGACCGTCTGGATAAACGCCTTCAGGAAGGCCTCAGTATCCTCCCAACCTAATGGGTGGAATCCAGAGGTTTCCAACTCGATCTTGCGGTTCCTGAGCGCTGCTGGCGCAATGTCCTGGAGGTCAGCAAACAGGCTGCCATATAACTCGGCTTCGCGGTCTGTTTCGTGGATCGTGAACTCAGGGATATTGGGATCGAACCGCAGTTCAACACGTTTCAGCAAAACTGGATGTTCAATGACGATCTGTCCATCAACTCCAGAAGTTGTCTGCCAGGAAAAATGCCCATCAGCTACCAGCAACTCAAGCTGTTCGCCATCTTTCTCAATAGTGGAGTAGATGTCGTAGAATACCTCGAAAAATCGCATTGCTTTGCGAGCCGCCAGTTCTGGTGTAACCCATGCGTTGCGCAGCTCGATCCAGTCGGCGTAGTCCGAAACACGTTGCTCATCATCGGCAAAAAAAAGGGTGATGGTTTCATCGTCGTCGTTGATAACGTTCTGGCTCTCTGCATATTCCGCCACTTTCGATGGATCGTCCCATTTAGGCAGCAACCATGAGGCAATCAATTCTGGCGGAGCGGGGCAGCGGGTAATAGTGGGCCGTCTGATGCGAAGCAATGTATCCGGGATTTCCTGCGTATTCTCTACCCGCACAGGACGAAATATTTGCATGGATGGGTGGCTCGGCATATCCGCCAATTTCACGACCTTGGGTTGTTCACCAAGAGTCCTGATGGGTCTAAACCTGAGTTGATTTGCCTCCTTCAGGAAATGATAAAGTTGGCGAACCTTGCTTTTAATTGCATCACTCACGCCCATGCCTCCAGTGCCGCAGTACATTCTCAAAATGTGTCATTAACACGCTTGGCACTTTCAGGCCGGAATTGGCGAAATCGGTATCAGATTGATTAAGAATTTCATCGAGGCCGGTTTCTGCCTGCTGCACTTGTGAAGACACCATGCATACCAGCCAGTCATCGAAACGGGAAGCTTGCCGCAACATGAGCACGGGGCGCAACTTGGCGCCTTTAAGGTCACAGTAAGGGAAAGGAGTGAGTACGATTTGCCCTGCTCGTTTCATTGCCAGCGTTCCCGCAAATCATCGCGAGTGTAAACGATGGTATTTTCTTCCATACCGCGCAGCGCTTGGCGCAAGGATAATTCTGAAAACTCGGCATCAGTCCATTCTGCTTGTGTGAACGGCTTATTTGCTGCCGTATCGCAACGTGCGGCAAGAAACTCGACAAAATCAAAAACCTCCGCCCGCTTCTCGACAGGAAGCGCTTCCAACTTGCTGATCAATTCCGCATAGCCCATCACATACTCCGTCTAACGGGCATGGCAGAAATGCCGCCCCTGATAATGAAACCCGCCATGCCCGTTTCCCTCATCCCATCCTTCCCCCGGAGGGGGAAGGTGAGCACGAATCGCTGCGCGAGTTTCACGTTAAATTGATTAATGCTGCAATGTGTAAAGTATAACCCAGCAAGCCTTGCTATTGCTTGCTCTCCCCGCTGTCCCGTATTGCCTGTTCAAGGCCCCCCCCCCGTATAAGCCCAATCACACTCCCCATGGTCGCCCCGTCATCATCAAACCCGCCGTGGGTGGAGCTCCTGGACTCCTTGCCCGGCGCTGTCCAGACACGCACAGTTTCCAGATTTTGCGGCGCGATCTTTTCGTTGAAATATTTCTCCATGCCGCGGATCGGGGTGACTTCGCCTTTCTCGAACGACCCTGATACGAGGTACAGCAGCGAGCGGCTGTAGCCGAGGATCGGCTTGCA
>CAIRBC010000347.1 GCA_903876685.1 uncultured Nitrosomonadales bacterium
AGCCCTCCCCCTTCGGGGGAGGGAGCGGTTTGGCTTGGTGCGCTTACTCCAAAATGGTGCGCAAGCGCACCCTACGGCAAGGTTCATAGGGCACAATTCGGTCGGGGAATTTGCGACAGGGGTCTCTCCCGCAAGCGGGGAGCGCGCAGCGAGGGGGGCGTAGCCGAAAGTACGTCGCTGCGCGTGTTTCATACGTTAAAACCTTGCGCCGTCAATGGTACGTTTACGGCTAGACTATGGGTTGGAATTAGTCGCTCCCAGGCTAGCGCGCACTTCCGGGTAGTAGCACATATAACCGCTCTGACAATGGGTCAGTGTTTTGCGAATAGCGAGTGCCGTGTCCGCAGCATCCGCTTCAGCGCAACCGCTATTCACCTTTGCCAGCACTTGCTGCACCATTTCCACGCTCTTGAGTTTGCGTGCCGTGGCACCTTCCCGGCCGGCAATCTTGATCGAGGCGACACCTGCCTTTTGCATGCGGTGTATCGCACACAGGCCGCAAGGACCGTAGGGATAACCCTCTTCGGTGGTAGAAAAACCACAGCCGAAGCGATACCATAACCAGCGTTTATAATCCTCGTCGTTATCCAGCAGGCTGCGGGCTAAGGCAGGCGGCATGGGCTTTCCGGCAGCCCCGACATATTCAAACTGATAACTGTCGATACAGATCGGTCCGCCGAGTTTTTTCGGCAGATGAATGGTGTGGCACACGCCTTCCTCAAAGACGCAACCGTCATTCAAGATAAAGGTCTCGATTTCGATAGTACAGTGGGTTGCGATGGCTTCGATTTCTGCCAGTGTCACATCCCTAGGCAGTATTACCCGGCGCGCACCCAGTTCCTGATAAAAATTTACCGCCGCGCTATTACGGCAACTGGCCACCGAACTGACATGTAATGCCAGTTCAGGGGTCGCAGCGCGCAGCGCCATTAGCAGGGTCAGATCGGCCACGATAGCCGCATCGCCGCCCATTTGTTGAAAACGACTACCCAGCTCAACCAGCGCCTCCAACTGACCGGCCGCGTAATGTTGTGCATTGAGTACCAGCGACATTTTTGCCCCGAGCGCGTGCGTCAGGGTGACGGCTTTTTCCAGTTCCACCAGGCTGGGCAGATTACCAAAATAGCGGCGGTTGACTGCCCCGGTATTAAACTGCGCGACCCAGTTTGACGGGACGACGCCGCAATAAAGTTCTTTGGCTCCGGCCAGTACCAGTGCCTCTATCTCATCGACATGACTGATGGGTGAGTTTATATTCATATCATATTTCCGCTAACACCAGCCGTGTAATGCTGGATTGTGCGATCGCCCAGCGCAGCACCTCAAACATGGCAGCATCATGTTGATAAAATAGGGTAGTTCCCCGGCTATAGGTGCGCAATCCCGAAACGACTGACTCAGGTTCACGTTCCAGAATACCCAGACATTCGCGATGGCAGGTTCTGCCGGGTGCAAACTTGTCCGCAGTTGGCTGCCCCAGCGAGCCAATTTTACAGATCCGTCCCTTGGCTATATAGGCGTAGGGTGCCCAAACCGTAACGGCCAAATCGGGGACGGCAAATACGTCAGGGGTGGCGAAAGGCGGGACATCCAGCTCGATTTGCCCGATCCCGAAACGTTCAAGCAAGTGGATGAAAGGCTGTCCGGCATAGTTGCTGGGATAAATCTTATGCAGTGCAGGCGACGGCATTCTGGGATCCTTGATCACCTTGGCCAGTTGCCTGCCCGCCACCAGACAACGATCGGGGAATTGTGTATGCAAGGTATGCGCGACCCCCCAGTCATTGACGACAATTTCGCACCCGTCAGACAGGCGTTGTACCACAGCCACGATGCGCGCCAGCAGCGCATCATTGGCAATCGGCGTGGGCAGTACCAAAATCAGCCCCAGACGGCTCGCCTCCGCCAGAGCCAAAGCCAGCTCCTCGTCCCGGGGAAACAGGTGTTCGCAATACTCGCTGCCAAAATACAAATGGGTGGCGACTGCATCGCCGGGCAGCAATTCAGACAATTGCGGATCATCCAAAAATGCCAGTAATGCCGCACGATCCAGTTTCGGCAATGTTTTCAACTTCGCCAGACGGCGCGAATCGGTGATTGACAGTGCGATTTCCAGGGTCATGCCTGCCTTCTTTCCCGCCCGTGAAACGCGGCTGTGCGTTGCAGATGCGCATACAAATCCGCTGCCATCGCCTGCGGGCAATCTTCGAAAAAACGGGCTGCCAACCCGGTAATACGCGCCGCCGCATAACTGGCGCCACCGCCTTTGAAGCCTACAGGCGGCAACGCGCAGGCACCCCATAAGTGTGGCGACTCCAGACAGGAACACTCCCCCTCTTTGCAACGGATGTCTCCGCTTACCGCCAACACCCCCGGATAGATCGCGGGATAAGTCGCTTGCCCTCTGGCGGGGTGCGCAGCCACCAGCACCACCCCTCGCGAAAGGGCTTCGAGGCAACTTTGCCTGAGCACCAGCCTATCCTCTAGCAAACCCAGACTCAGGTTAATCAGCTGTGCGCCCTGTGCCACACACCAGTCTATGGCTTCGGCTACCCGTTGCGCGGCAGTTGGACGACGCGCATCAAAAACTTCTGCCGAGAGCAACTGGCATCGTGGCGCCAGCGCCAGCACCAGACTAGCCACCGCGCTGCCGTGCCCTGCAGCCTCTTCACTGCACTCCCCGGCCAAAGCCAGACGCTGTAGCACGGCGAAATCCGCGCCGATGCGGCTATCGATAATTCCTGCCTTAACCGGCATACTCCGCTCCTAACGGGCATGGCAAATATGCCGCCCTCGATAATAAAACCCACCATGCCCGTTTCCCTGATGAACCCACTAGCCACTCCACTAGCTTGCCAAAAGACCGCAAGCAAGTGGCTGGTTATCTCCCCCCCCCTCTCCCGCAAGCGGGGAGAGCGCAGCGAAGGGGGCGTAGCCGAGAGTACGAGCGCTACGCGAGTTTCACGTTAAAATACGTTCAAATGCGCCGTCGCGTAAACGGCAGCAGACATCCCAACCTTGCAGATTGCGTGGATGATGGGTGATAAACAGACAAGTGCAGGTGGCAAACCGGGTATAAAGCAGTTCCAGCAACTGCTGCTCCAGCGACTGATCCACCGCACTGGTGGTTTCATCCAGAATCAACACCGAAGGATTCTGCAACAGTGCCCTTGCCAATGCCAACCGCAATCGCTGACCACGCGACAAAGCCGCCTTGATACCACCGACCGGCGTTTCAAGCGATAACGTCTCCAGTCCAAGCGAGGCCAACAGTTCGACTAGCAGCTCATCCTCTGCCACAGGCTGAATCATGCGCAGATTTTCCGCGACCGTGCTCGGAAAGAAAACCGGTTCCTGCTCCACCACCGCCACCCGACGACGTAAATCAGCCGCAGTGACCTGATCAATCGCCACACCATCCATATAGATTTTTCCACTGCAGGGTTGCAGGTGTCCCAGTAACAAATCCGCCAGTGTAGACTTTCCCGCACCCGAGGCACCGATCAGCAATACTTTGCTGCCCGCCGGGATATGCAAACATGCCTGATGTAACACCGGCTTGGCCTGATCATAGTGAAAATTCACCTGTTCCAGCACCAGTTCGCCGCGCAACACTTCAGGCAGTATCGCCTTGCCGGTGAGTCTGGGTGACTCGGCGCCCAGCACTTCAGACAAACGCTCCAGACTGACGCGCAACCGTTGCCATCCTGCCAACACTCCCAACAAGGTGTGCACCGGTGCGGCGACTCTGCCGCCGTAACCAATGAAGGCGACCAGCAGTCCGATGGTGATTTGTCCGCGTGACAGCAGATAGCCGCCACAGCCAAAAATCAAAGTAGTGCCAATCAATCCCGCAATACGCTGCCCGGCGGCCAACGCGAAACCGGTCTGCTGCGCCGCTTTCAAAGCCTGATGGTAGTCCGCATGGCGCTTCCGCAACAAATCCAGACGGGCACTTTCGCCATTGCTGGACTGAATCAGTTTAACGGCTCGCAGCGAGTCTATGAAAAAATTTGACAAACGGGTGGACTGACGCTTGACTTCCCGTGCACTGTTTTCCACTGCGCTTCGTTTACGCAACGCATGCAGCAGCGGCAGCGGCAACATCGCCAGCAGCACCACCAGCGTCATCGAGAAATTCAAAAAAGCCATGATAGAAATCACGCTCACCAGACTGAACAGGCCGTTAATCAGCGCCAGCGGACCATCCACCAGGAAACGTTGCACCTCGGCAATATCGCCATCAAAACGGGAAACCAGATCACCAAAGCCGATGCGCGAATAATATATCGGTGACAGGGTTTGCAAATGCTCGAAAACCCGCTCGCGCAGGCCAAACAAGATATGCGAAGAAACGTCGAGATAATCGAAACGGGTAAAAGATTCCAGCGCCAGTCCCAGCAAAGGTGCCAGCAGCATCAAGCCTGCCGTGCCCGCCAGCACCTTCAAGTCTCCGGTCAAGGCACCGTCATCGATCAATACCTTGGACAACCAGGGTTGCAATAACGCCAGCAGACTGGCGACTCCGGAAAGCGCTGCAACCCGCAAAGCCACCCAGCGCCGCACCGCCAACAACTGCCAGCCGCGACGCAGCAGCGGGTGATGCCATAGCGTTGATGAAAAGGAGATCATTATGGTGGCCGTAAATTATAAAAAAACACCCATCTCAGCCAAAATATGCACGCCGGCCAAGAACGATTACCCATGAACCTCAAATTGATAGTCCCCGGTTTTAGCCGCGATAAATTCGATGAGTTGTTCGTAGCTAAAGCCAC
>CAIRBC010000348.1 GCA_903876685.1 uncultured Nitrosomonadales bacterium
GGAAACGGGCATGGCGGGTTTCATTATCAGGGGTGGCAGTGTGCCATGTCCGTTAGTCGGAAAAACATCAGCCACCACTACCTGAAACCGGTGCAAGTAAAGCCGCCTTGAGCAACTTGCGTGTACTACCCAATCTCGCACTTGGTCAAGGGATAGCCCGCCCGACGCAATCCCTGCGCTAATACCATTAAATTATCACAGTCCATTTTCGCTTCCCTGGCTTGTTCGGAATTGCTTTTCACCAGGCAGTTGATCTCGGAAATGCCCTGACTCATCGACTCGCCGCACTCGGAATGTTCACGAGATGATTGGGCAATCAAATCGATACGCTGCGCCACATTAACCGATACCGATCGAATTTCCTTCAAGCCTTCACCATTGTTACGGATCAGCGCGATGCCCTCAGCGACATCCGCCTCAGCCTGCTGCATTGATTTCACCGCCGACTTTGCAATGACAGTGATCTGGTTGATCGTCCGGGCGATATCTTTGGTGCTGGAGGAAGTGCGATCTGCTAACTTGCGAACTTCATCGGCCACCACTGCAAAGCCGCGTCCCTGTTCGCCAGCGCGCGCAGCTTCGATCGCGGCATTCAAGGCCAGCAGATTGGTCTGTTCGGCTATCTCCTTAATCGTATTGGTAATCATTTCTATTTTATGGATTGAGGCACCCAGTTCCTCGATTGTATTGCTGGAGTCTAGTACCGTTTGTGCCACCTTGTTGTTGGTGTTTATGCTCATTTCCATATGTTGGTTATTTATTTCGACTAGATGCTGCATCGACTGAGCATTGCTGAACGAGTCTGCCGCCATATTGGCAACTTCAGCGACTGACTGGCTGAATTGCGCAATAGAGTCTGCCATTTGCTGGATATGTTTATGTTCATCAGCCGCATTATGTGCAACCAATTCCACCTTGTAGACCATTGAATCAATCCGATTCTGCATAATGCCGATCGGGGTGACAATTTCATCGACCAGGGTGCGCAGATAACTTTGCATACTGCGTATCCGGCCTAGCAGTCGACCAATTTCATCGCGACCGCTAATGTCGATTTCATAGGATAAGTCGCCCTGCATCAACTGTTGAAAGCCGGTTTCAGCCTGCTTTACCGGAACAACGACATATTTTTTAACCAAGGCTGCGATATAAAAAAACAGCAATAGCTGCAACGTTATTTGTCCGAGCAGAATTTTGAATTGCAGATTGCTGATCGCTGCCATATTAGGCTCGACATTGATCACCAGTTCTGAAGCACCCAGCACCTGACCTTCAGAACCGGCATGACAACGGGTGCAATCGATGCCGTGAAAATCTCTGTTGGATATGAAGGGAGTCAGCAGTCGCAAGCTTTTATTATCTGCGCTGAAAATTATTTTTTGTTTGCCCGTATTCAGGACTTCTGCCTGCGACGCATCGGAAAGCTGTGCAACGCCTGTATCCTTGACAGGCTGTGCACGCAGCAACTGAATCGATTCTACCCCCTCTACCGACTTGATAGTTTCAAGTAACTGGCGGCGTATATCAGCATTTTTTGTCTGTCCCGAAATCATCAGCAGACTTTTTCGAGTAATCAGCTCATTGGACAGTAGAGTGGATTTTGCAACGATCGACTGCCGTTCACGTTCCTTGATAATTTCAAAGATACCATACTGGGCGAAACCCAGCACAACCATCAGCAGAATTTGCAACAAAAACTGCAGTTTGCGAGTTAATGACCAATATCTGAATCGATAGCGGGTAAATTTGGACTCGATCTCGGCACCACTGGCATTTAATTTCTTGTAAGTTGCATCGGCTTCGGTTATCTGCTGGCGTGTCGGTTCACGGCGCACCGAGGAATATCCTGTGACCACGCCATTTTCATAAATGGGTGCCACCGTTGCATATACCCAGTAATGATCGCCGCTCTTGCAGCGGTTTTTTACCACACCACACCAGGCTCGCCCGTCGTTCAGGGTATCCCATAACCACTTGAAAGCTTGTGGTGGCATATCGGGATGCCGCACAATATTATGACTGCAACCCATCAGTTCATCCGGTGAATAACCTGAAATTTCCACAAAAAAATCATTTACATAAGTTATAATACCCTTGCAGTCAGTGCGTGATATTAATACTGCATTCTTAGGAAATGAAACCTCCTTTTGTGAAACATAAGCATTTTTATTTTGCATGAATATTAGTTCTATGTCAGTTTTATAGTGGCTATGCTTGGATCAATACCAGAATCCAATGGTATGGATCAATTTAGCGTGTAGTTACCGTCAGTATCGATCCAATCAGAGCGGGTCAACATCCGGATGTTTACCCCCCCAGTCTGGCATAATCTTTACTGAATCTTTCGTTTGACCATTAAACAGATTTTCTGTCAATTTCGAGTAAAAGTACATATGTCTAAATGCATATGCATTTATATAGAGATAATTTAATTTATATATATTTCAATAGCCTAAAAAAATGATATTTCAGGCGTAGCCATATTTTTTTTTCCGGTTATTAGCCATGCCCCTTTACTAACACAGAAAAAAACATTCACAACGCATCAGCAGGCTGCCCATACTGTAATATTTCTGTAATATTGTTGTAAAATAAGCCTTGGCGATCAGGCTTGATGATGTTTTCACAAAGATAATTACTGTTTAGGGGTTTTTATGAAATTTACCATCCGCAACAAACTGCTGTTGATATGCGGCGGTGGCACGCTAATGGTTCTCCTTTCTGCCGGTGCAGGTTTTATGATGCTATTAAACAGTATTCAAATGTACCAGGATCAGGTAGTCACTTTTCACGACAATTCTGAAGCTATTTTGATCATACAAAACAATTTCAAGAAACAGGTTCAGGAATGGAAAGATGTACTGCTACGCGGCAGTGATCCGGTCGCACTGGAGAAGCACTGGGCTGGCTTTCATAAGCTGGAAAACCAGGTAAAGGAACAAGCAGACACCCTGTTAAACAAAACCAGCGATAGCAGAGTGCATGAATTACTCAGCAAATTCGCCTCTGCACATCAGGAAATGAGCAGCAAATACAGCAAGGGGTTCGATAACTTCAAAGCCAGCCAGTTTGATAGCAAGGTGGGGGATGCTGCGGTAAAAGGAATGGATCGTCCACCTAGCGAATTATTAAGCGAGGCAAGTTCCCTCACGCAAAAAATCGCTGAAGAGGCAGCCAGCAACGCTTATGCCTACAGCCGCAAAGCGCTCATGACGAGCATTACCATGCTGATTATCACCCTGATTGTCACCAGCATTATATTTTTCTGGATGATCCAGCGCAACATTCTCACTCCTACGCAACAATTGGTCATCGATCTGGCCAAGTTATCGAAAGGGGATTTTGCGACCCCCGTCAGACAAAGCACTACCGATGAAATAGGGGATGTGGCAGTGAGTTCAGAACAGGTACGCAGAAGCCTGACTAACATCTTGCAGGAACTGGATCTTTCATCAGACACCCTGTCTGCTGCTGCGATGCAGCTTGCTGCCAGTTCGGCACAAGTCGCGACCAGTAGTAACAGTCAAAGCGAATCGGTTTCAGGGGTGGCATCGGCCGTCGAAGAACTGACCGTAAGCATTAATGCGGTTTCAGAGTCTGCCAGGGAAGGCCGCACCCAGGTCGCCAAGGCATTGGATGACACTCAACAGGGAAATCAAAAGTTACAGGAATTGATGAGTTGTATCAGCCTGGTGCAGAACGCGGTATTGAACATTTCTTCGGCGGTGGATAGTTTCGTCGAGAGCACTAAATCCATTTCCGGCATGACACATCGGGTGCGTGAAATTGCGGATCAGACCAACCTGCTGGCACTCAATGCCGCAATTGAAGCCGCACGGGCCGGAGAGCAGGGGCGCGGCTTCGCGGTAGTGGCGGACGAGGTCAGAAAACTGGCGGAAAACTCGACGCAGTCGGTAGGCGAAATCGACAAGATCACACTAACCTTGAATAATCAATCTGATCTGGTGGTTAATTCCATCCTGCATGGACAGGAATCTTTGCGATCCAGTCAGGAATTGATCAAGATAGTTTCGCAAATATTGGCCGGCGCAACTCAGTCTGTCAGCCAGGCCAGTCAGAATATGGAAACAATTTCTTTATCCTCCAGCGAGCAGGCACAAGCCAGCTCAAATATATCCAATAGCATGGAACATATCGCGCAAATGGTTGAAGAAAACAGTTCGGCGGTGGGCGAAGTCGCCTCTGCTGCGGACAACATGAAACTATTGTCTACAAAACTGAAAAATTCAACAGCGCAATTCAAATTGCGCTAAGGTCGGACACAAAATCAATAGGGTCAGATTGGATTGATTTTTATATAATCAATAGGGTCAGATTGGATTGATTTTTACGAGAAATAGGCTGCTCTCAGGAAAGCTACTTGTTAAGCATTGCCTTGAGCTTCGCCAATTTATCCATGCCTTCAATTTTGCTGACGGTGGGTGCGGCAGCCTTGTGGCCTCCGGCATAGACCAGTTCTGATTCCGGCATTTCTCCCAGGAAACGACTGGGTTCACAGGCATGCCAGTCCTTACCGCGTTTGCGCCGGTTGCAATAACTGATTTGCAGACTGCGCTCGGCTCGGGTGATGCCCACATACATCAAGCGACGCTCTTCTTCGATCTGCTTTTCATCGCTGTCGCGGTGCGGCAGAATATCCTCTTCTGCGCCGATAATATACACATGCGGAAACTCCAGCCCTTTGGCTGCATGCAGCGTCGATAGCGCAACCGCATCCGGCTGCTCGTTACTACCTTCCAGCATATTGATTAAGGCGATAGTCTGCACCATCGCCAGCAAAGACTTCTCGTCCGCTTCGGACTTCTTTTTCAACCAACCGATGAAATCCTCTACATTTTTCCACTTACTTTCGGCCTGGCGGGGTTCATTGGAGTCGTACAACCAGGTTTCATAGTTGATCGCACGCAGCAATTCGTCCAGCAATTCGCCACAAGCATCCGTGTCGGCACGCGCCTCCAGACGACTAATGAAGTTACAAAACAACATCAGTTCTTCAAATTGCCGTTCCTGTAATTGCTGTTTGATTTCTATTTCGAAAGCGGCATCAAACAAGCTGATATGACGCAAGCCCGCATGGCTACCCAGTTTTTCCAGAGTCGCGTTGCCGATGCCACGCTTAGGACTGGTGATGGCGCGTATAAAGGCAGGATCATCATCCGGATTGGCGATCAACCGTAGATAGGCGATGATGTCCTTGATTTCTGCATGATCAAAAAATGAGGAGCCGCCGCTGACGGTATACGGCACACGCTGAGAACGCAACTGCTCTTCGAAGACACGCGACAGATGGTTACTGCGATACAGAATGGCATAATCTGAAAATTGAGTACGATGCTCGAATTTATGTGCCAACAAGCGCAAGATCACGCTCTCCGCCTCGTGCTCGCCATCCTTGGCGGCATAAATACGCACTGGGTCGCCGATTCCGTGATCGCTCCACAGGGTTTTCTCGAATACCTTGCTATTGTGATTGATCAGATGATTCGCCACCTTGAGTATGCGCTGCGAGGAGCGATAATTCTGCTCCAGCTTGATCACGCGCAAATTCTCATAATCACGGCGCAGGTTGTGCAGATTCTCTACACTGGCTCCCCGCCACGCGTAAATTGCCTGATCATCATCGCCGACTGCGGTAAAGGCCTTGCGACTGCCCGCCAGCAATTTGGTCAACTGATACTGACCATCATTGGTATCCTGGTATTCATCGATCAGCAAATAATGCAAGCGGTTTTGCCAGCGCAACAAGGCCTCAAGATGCTCCCTGAACAACACCACCGGCAGATAAATCAGATCATCAAAATCTACTGCCTGATAGGCGCGCAGCGTTTCCTGATAACGTAGATAAATTCCAGCCCGGGCGCGAGTCTCGTCATCGGTAGACACCAGTAGCGCCTGTTCGGGTGAAAGCAAGGCCTGTTTCCAGTTGGAAACTTGCGTTTGAAGGGCGCGAATTTCCTGCTTGTCACCCGAATTGGTCAGCTCGCTGAAGATTTTCCAGGAGTCGCTACTGTCGAAAATTGAAAATTTCGGTTTGTAACCCAACAGTCTCGCCTCACTACGCAAAATGCTCATCCCCAGCGAATGAAAGGTGCTCACCAGCAGTCCTTTGGCATTCTTGCCTTGCAATAACGCGCCTACCCGCTCCCTCATTTCGTTGGCAGCCTTGTTGGTAAAAGTAATCGCTGCAATATTTTTGGGCGCATAGCCACAGCGCTCCACCAGATGCACAATTTTCTGGGTAATCACGCGGGTCTTGCCGCTACCGGCTCCGGCCAGCACCAGCAAAGGGCCCTCCAGATAAAGTACCGCTTCGCGCTGGGCTGGATTAAGTTTGTTCATATTAAAGCATCAAGTTATCGGGAGTGGACGGACAGTTTGCTAATTTCTTGGCTGCCATTGCCGATAAATCAACACAGGGCGGCGCATTTTGCACTGGCTTTTTTGAGGAGATAAATCATGAAAACCTTCAGTATGGATAGTGGCGAGCTGATACCCTCAGACATAGCAGACTACCAGGAGCAACTGTTATATGCAGGGTGGATTCCAGGGCTTGCCTGCCTGCCGCAGCAGCAGCACGCAAAAGCGATGCCGGTTGATCTCGCCTGTGTAAACGCAGAAACATTTTTAAACAGAATGTACGAAATACCCCATTAATCGTCGTCTCAAGCGATTGCAAGGGTATGACCACAGCGGTAGCTTGCGCTAATGTTTGGCATAGTTACGCGCGACGTATTCCTCAACAATCCGGGTAAACTCCGTTGCAATATTATCTCCACGCAGCGTCGTTACTTTTTCGCCGTCCACATATACCGGGGCTGACGGCAACTCGCCAGTCCCAGGCAGACTGATACCGATATTGGCCAGCTTGCTCTCGCCCGGTCCGTTGACGATACACCCCATCACCGCCACCGACATTTGCTCCACGCCGCTGTAGCTTTGTCGCCAAACCGGCATCTGGGCGCGCAGGTAATCCTGAATAGTTTGTGCCAACTCTTGAAACACGGTACTGGTGGTACGCCCGCAACCCGGACAGGCGACCACCATCGGTGCAAAGGCTCGCAGACCCATGGTTTGCAAAATTTCCTGTGCTACCAGCACTTCCGTAGTACGTGCTCCCTTGGGATCGGGTGTCAGTGACACACGTATCGTGTCACCAATGCCTTCCTGCAACAACACCGCCAGCGCCGCCGTAGAGGCGACTATCCCCTTTGAGCCCATGCCAGCCTCGGTAAGTCCCAGGTGCAAGGCATAGTCACACTGCTGTGAAAGCGCGCGATAAACAGCGATCAAATCCTGTACTTCGCTAACCTTGCAGGAAAGTACGATCCGATCGTGTGCCAACCCCAACTGTTCTGCTCGTTCGGCACTTTGCAACGCCGAAGCAATCAGCGCGGCGCGCGTCACTGCGCGTACTTCAAGGGGTTCATCCAGACGGGAATTCTCGTCCATCATGCGTACCACCAACTTCTGATCCAGGCTGCCCCAGTTCACACCGATACGCACCGGCTTTTCATAACGGACTGCAGCAGCGATCATCACCGTAAAAGGATCCAGCTCACCCCGCCCGACATTACCGGGATTGATTCGATATTTCGCCAGCGCTTTAGCACAATCGGTAAATTCGCTGAGCAGACGGTGTCCGTTATAGTGAAAGTCACCGATCAAAGGAACCCTGCAACCCAGACTATCCAGACGCGCTCTGATCTTGGGTACCGCAATCGCAGCCTGCGGTGTATTCACCGTAATACGCACCAGTTCAGAGCCCGCCTCGGCCAATTCATGAACTTGCCGGGTAGTCGCATTAATATCGGTGGTATCGGTATTGGTCATGGACTGCACCACAATCGGTGCTGCATTACCCAGCAACACCGAACCAATCTTCACGCTTTGCGAGCAACGTCGCCGGATACCACCCATGCTCATTCCAGTGTCAACCGCGCCACTTCGCTGGTTGCATTGATATAGGGTGCAAGATCAACCAGCTTGCCACGGTGATAAAGTTGTACCGAGGCGGCCCGACCGATAATCATGGAAAATGGACCCTGCCCATTCACCTGCAACTCGGCGCCGCGCGGATTGGAGCCGGAAGATAATATTTTGCCATCCTTGTCCTTGATTTCTGTCCATGAGGCTTCAGCAAAAATCAAACGCAATTTACTGACTTCTGACGCGCTCTGAACTGCAGATTTCGCCAGTGGCAAGGGTGACGGCTTGGTTATGATTGGCTGCGAGATGGGCAATGGTTGCGTATTGGACAAAGGTTGTGGTTTGGTAAGGGGTGGCTGTGCAATAGGTATCTGAGTTACCGACGAGGTCGCCATTGGCTGCTGACCGATTGGCGTGGGCAAATGCTGAGCAATTTGCAGCTTTATGGGACTGGACGGCACCACTGGTGACGGTAATTGAGTAGCAGCTGCCACCGCAGGCAATGCTTGAACGGCTTCAGAGAACTTGACTACGGAGGCGGCAACGATAGCTGATTCGGCAACCGTGATTGGAGTTTCTACAGGCAAAGTAGCAGCCGCTTCAAGTTTGGCTGGCGTCGTTTCAGGTTTCGGCGTTTTATTGGGAGGGACGGTAATATTCCACACCGCAATCACCACCACCAGCACTGACAACACCAAGGCAGCCCCCAGCCAGATCAGATTTTGACGTTGTGGTGTATGCGCACCGGAAAAGGGCACCTCTACCGAAGTTAAGGATAAACTTGCCTGATCAGCATTGGCAGGGGGGAGAAATGCCAACAAAGTCTGCGGCTCCAAATGCAATATCTTGGCATAACTACGCACGAACCCCCGCACAAAGGGTAACTCTGGCAAATGCTGCAACTCATCCGCTTCGAGCGCCTCTATCTGACGTACTGCAAGCTTGGTCTGATTGGCTACATCCAGCACACTCAGTCCTAATCGCTCACGCGACGCTTTCAGCATTTTCCCCAAGCTGGTATCAGCGCTATCAGCCGATTTGATTTCGTCTAATGGTTCCATTATTCCCCGTACAAGAGTAATTTTGTTTCGCGCGCATCCGGAAAGCGTTTGCGCAATTGCATGCCATAGCTGGACTCTGCATTATGATCACCAGACTTGCGCTCGATGCGCACTGCCAACCAAAGCTGCTCTGCAGTCAAAGCATCTGATTTTTCTGAAAATTTATTCCAGTATTGCTTGGCGGTTACATATTCACCATCCATAAAACTTAATTCTGCCATCGCCAGCAATGCTTGCGGGAGATCGGCTTGCAGTTGCAACGCATGTTGCAGATATTCAACTGCCCCCTGGTTATTGCCGGCTTTTTTGGAACAGAGACCGGCATTCATAAAGGCGCGCTCCGGTGTACCGTACAAAGGATTACTCAAGGCTGCCAGAAAATAGGCGATGGATTCCTTTTCCTTGCCACGCTGACACAGGAACCACCCATAGTTATTTTGAGTTTCAGAATCGTTTTTGTCCAGATGCAGGCTGCGCTGAAAGTCCGCATCTGCATCCTGGTATTCGCGCAACGCCATCCGTATCAGACCCCGCATGCTATAGGCCGGTGCATAATTCGGATCGGTCTGCAAGGCGAGTTCTATTTCACCCAGCGCGATCAGCAACTGTGTACGCTCGTAATACATCCCTGCCAGTTCAGTATGTACTTTGGCGCTGGCGCGCGCTTTTGAATGCTCGCCAGCCTGATCTGAAGCAGTAGTGCATCCGACCAGCATCAACAAAACAAGGACTATGCCTATTTTCATTGGCGCACCTCATATAATTGCAATGGCTTCAACAAAGTTCGTCTGGTCTTGTCCTGAACCAGGCCAGCCAATTGGCCGCAGGCTGCCTGGATATCTGCACCACGTGTCTTGCGCGTGGTAACGACGATACCCGACTCCATCAACACCTCGCGAAAGCGCGCGATCGCATTCGTATTCGAACAGCGGTAACCCGACTGCGGGAATGGATTAAACGGAATCAAGTTAAACTTGCATGGCACGTCCGCCACCAGTCGCACCAACTCACGCGCCTGCGCCACGCTATCATTAACGCCATCCAGCAATACATATTCAAAGGTGATGAAATCGCGCGGCGCCTTTTCCAGATAACGTGTGCAGGCTGCCAGCAGTTCTTTCAACGGGTACTTTTGGTTAATCGGCACCAACTGGTCACGCAACTTGTCATTGGGTGCATGCAGCGACACCGCCAGCGCTACCGGGCATTCCTCGCGCAACCGGTCTATGCCGGGCACGATACCCGAAGTGGACAAGGTCACACGCCGGCGCGACAAACCATAAACATGATCATCCAGCATCAGGCGCAAAGCGGCCACGCTATGCTCATAATTGAGCAGCGGCTCTCCCATGCCCATCATTACCACATTGCTGATAGGCCAGTTACCTTCGGCATTTTTGCCGAGCTGATGATTCGCCCACCATAACTGACCAATAATTTCCGACACCGATAGATTGCGGTTAAATCCTTGCTTGCCGGTCGAACAGAAGCTGCAATTGAGCGCACAACCGGCCTGTGTCGAGACGCACAACGTGCCTCGATCCGCTTCAGGAATATAGACGGTCTCTACCGCATTGCCGGTGTGTACATCCAGTAACCACTTGCGGGTACCATCCGTGGCCAATTCCTGATGGATCACTTCAGGAACCTGTATACAGGCAAGCTGTTTCATTTTATTGCGTAGCGACACCGCCAGATCGCTCATCGCCTCGAAATCTGCCTCCCCGGACTTGTAAATCCAGCGCAACACCTGCCTGGCGCGAAACGGCTTTTCGCCCTGTTCCGCAAACCAGGCTGTCAATTGCGCCACATCAAAGTCGAGGAGGTTTTGTGGCATTGTTAACGGGAATAAATATTCAGCGCAGGGAAGAAATAGGCGATTTCCACCGCTGCCGTTTCTGCCGCATCCGAGCCATGTACCGCATTCGCATCGATGCTGTCGGCAAAATCAGCACGTATCGTACCCTTGTCGGCCTTCTTGGGATCGGTGGCACCCATCAGTTCACGATTTTTCAGAATAGCGCCCTCGCCTTCCAGCGTCTGCACCATCACCGGACCGGAAATCATGAAATTAACCAGATCGTTGAAAAAAGGACGAGCGCGATGCACTGCATAAAAACCTTCAGCTTCGAGGCGGGAAAGTTGCACCATTCTCGCAGCCACGATCTTCAGACCGGCATTTTCAAAACGAGCATAAATCTGACCGATGACATTTTTAGCCACGGCATCGGGTTTGATAATCGACAGGGTACGTTCTACAGCCATGCTTTATTCTCCAAAGAATTAAAGTTAACAAGAAATCAAAAATCCGCTAATTCTATCAGGCTTTGCCACCCTTGTCGCAGCAGCGGTCTGGCGCTGAACAATATGTACTGATACCAGAACCATCGACCAGAACCCGCAAATAATTTTTTGCCAATTAAAATCAATGGGATGAAACCAGCTGAATGAAAATTCTCAACCAACCCGCGACAACTGAACAAAATCCCAATTAATAAGAAGGCAGGATGTGCTGACGAAGGAATGGCATCGATCGAAAGCTCATGCTTGAAGCGATAAAAACATTACTTCGCGATCTGTTTTTCGCGGATTTCATCCAGTGTCTTGCAATCAATACACAGCGTAGCCGTAGGTCTGGCTTCCAAACGATTCAACCCTATTTCAATCCCGCAATTATCGCAATAACCATACTCACCCGAGTCTATCTTGCCCAGCATTTCATTTATTTTCTTGATCAGTTTTCGTTCCCGGTCTCGATTTCGCAACTCCAGTCCCATGTCCGATTCTTGCGTGGCGCGGTCATTCGGATCGGCAAATACCGTCGCTTCATCCTGCATGGTATGCACGGTGCGATCGATGTCCTCCCCCAAACCTGCCTTGATGCCATGCAAAATTTGACGAAAATGATCGAGTTGATTTGGGTTCATGTAGTCCTCTCCCTTTTTAACTTTGTAAGGAATGACAGGGTTTTGTGACTTTCCGAGCATTACATTTCTCCAAAACAATAAAAGTTCGCTTTAATACCAGAAAGCGTCCAATCTTGCAAATATATAAGCCATGAAACCACAATATTGCGCCACTTTTCAGGCTGCCAGCAACAGAAAAATACTGGGACGTTTGTTCAATTGCGGCATGGGTTGCGATTTCCATTGGGCAATGGCACGCGTCTGGATCGATTCGCTGGTCAGGCTAAGGTCGGTTGCAATGCATAAGCGGGTTTGCGGACGGCAACAAGCCAGCAATGCAGCATACAGCTTTTCATTGCGGTAGGGTGTTTCGATGAATAACTGGGTTTGTTTGCGCCGGGCAGATTCAGCTTCCAATGCCACAATGGTTTTGTTTCTTTCTGCCTCGGCGATCGGTAGATAACCATGAAAAGCAAAGCGCTGCCCGTCCAGACCTGAAGCCATCAACGCCAGCAGGATAGAGGATGGCCCCACCAGTGGCACGACAGGAATACCCTGCTGGTGCGCCAAGGCAACCAGCTCGGCACCCGGATCAGCAATGCCGGGACAACCCGCTTCTGAAATAATTCCGACATCCAGCCCTGCCAGCAATGGACTCAATAATTTTGCCAGATCTTTGGCATCGCTATGCTGATTAAGTGTTTCAAAATGCAACGACTGAATAGGCAGTTCCGGTTTGAGCAGCGAAAGGAATTGCCGCGCAGACTTGGGCTGCTCAACCACAAAATGCTGCAATCTGCGCGCGACATCTATCACCTGTTGCGGCAACACCTGCGCCACAGCAGTATCACCCAGCGTGCAAGGTATCAGATATAAGGTACCGGTTTTCATTGCTGACTAATATAAGCGCACGTTTTCGCGTTTGAGCATCTGGCAAAGCAGAATCAGCGGCAGACCAATCAGCGCATTGGGATCATCTCCGCTCATGCTGCTCATCAAGGCAATGCCGAGCCCTTCGGATTTTGCGCTGCCTGCACAATGATAGGGCTGCTCCTTTTGCAAATAACCTTCAATCTCTGCATCGGAAAGCATGTGCAGGGTGACATAATTTTCCGCAACCGCCGTTTGCGCGTGGCCGGTCTTGCTATTGAGCAAGGCGATAGCGGTATAAAAACAGGTCGTCCGTCCACGCATCGCACTCAATTGCAACACCGCATTTTCATGACTCAGTGGCTTGCCCAGTTGCACACCTTCCAGCAACGCAACCTGATCTGAGCCGATAATCAACGCATCCGGATAAGTTTTTGCAGC
The DNA here is from genome assembly GCA_903876685.1 of uncultured Nitrosomonadales bacterium. GTDB lineage: Bacteria > Pseudomonadota > Gammaproteobacteria > Burkholderiales > Gallionellaceae > Gallionella. The sequence goes on from CAIRBC010000348.1 coordinate 13,226, forward strand.
AGCCTTGGCTTTAGCCAGCGCCAGCCGCAACGAAGTATCCCGCGCCGACTCATCCGGCAACGCGGCTTCATCCACCTCGGGAGCGATCGTCTCAAAGGGAATTTGCAGGCGCTTGAGCAGTTCGCTGCGGTAGATGGAAGTGGATGCTAGTACCAGTAATTTGGAGTTCAACAATTATTCCTCAAGGATTTTTGACAGAGAGCGGCGAAAAATATATCATGCGCGCCTCATGGATGCACGACCTTTTATCGATAGCCTGGATTTTGCCCGAAATGGCAAACGCTTAAGCGGAAATATCCCGCTTGCCGAATTGCCGCGTTTGCAGGATTCACTGTATAGCGCAGAAGGAATTCTGGAATATATTATCACTGGCGGCGTTGATATGCATGGCGACCCGCTGCTTGATCTCAACCTGTCAGCGAACTGCCGGTTAGTTTGTCAACGATGTCTGGGGGGGATGGATCATCAGCTAAGGATCAATACACGACTGATGTTGAAAGATCAGGCCAGTCTGGATGCGCTGGGCAATGATGAAATATTGGCTGAGGATGAGCAGGAAACATTTGATAGCATCCTGGCAGAGTCGCATCTGGATCTGCTGGAATTGCTGGAAGAAGAAATAATTTTAAGCCTGCCTATCGCGCCTAAGCATCCACAGGGCATATGCAACACAGAAATCGGATTGAACGAACAAAAGGAAAATCCTTTTGCAGTTTTAATGAAATTGAAACGTAATTAACAGATTTTTTCAGGAGGCAACATGGCAGTTCAGCAAAACAAGAAGTCCCCATCCAAGCGAGGCATGCACCGCGCCCATGATTTTTTGACTAACCCGGCTACCGCCATCGAACCGACCACCGGCGAAAACCATTTGCGTCACCACATCAGCCCCAGCGGTTTTTACCGTGGCAGAAAAGTGCTCAAGACCAAAGACGAAGAATAGCCTGTGCTGCGCAGCCGCCCCTAGCAGGATGTCTGCGCATTCCTGATTCAATATAACTGGGGATTGCTTAGTGGACGTCACTTTGGCCATAGACGCGATGGGTGGCGACCATGGTGCGAAAGTCACCGTCTGCGCTGCTGTCGATTATCTGAAGCATTTCCCCTTGGACACTATCCTATTGGTGGGTGTCTCCGAGATCATTGAAACCGAATTGCGCACCCTGGGTATCCCGACCGGTGCGAATTTGCGTGTCCATCATTCCAGCGAAATAGTCGGAATGGACGAACAACCGCAATCGGCACTACGTGGCAAAAAAGACTCCTCGATGCGCGTCGGGATCAATCTGGTAAAGAGCGGAGAAGCGCAGGCATGCGTCAGTGCAGGCAACACCGGTGCGTTGATGGCAACGGCGCGCTATGTACTAAAAACCATACCCGGCATCGACCGCCCGGCAATTGCGTCCTATCTACCCACCCGCAACGGCAAAATTTGCATGCTGGATCTAGGTGCCAATACCGATTGCACCGCCGCTAATCTGTTGCAATTCGCCTTGTTAGGCTCGGCGCTGGTCACCGCCATAGAACATAAACCCACACCTAGCGTTGGGTTGTTGAATATCGGCAGCGAAGACATCAAGGGCAACGAAGTCGTCAAACAGACTGCCGAATTATTACGCAACAGTGGCCTTAATTTCTTCGGCAACATCGAAGGCAATGATATTTTTAAAGGTACTACCGACGTGGTGGTATGTGATGGTTTTGTCGGCAATGTCGCGCTCAAAACCACCGAGGGTCTGGCGCAGATGCTGGGCGGTTTTCTGCATGAAGAATTTGGCCGTAATATTTTCACCAAACTGGCCGGCTTAATCGCCTTGCCGGTGCTCAGAGCCTTCAAGCGCCGCGTCGACCATCGCCGCTATAATGGCGCAAGCTTTCTCGGCCTGAAGGGTATCGTGGTAAAAAGCCACGGTTCTGCGGATGTGCTGGCCTTCCGTTGCGCCATTGAACACGCCGCCAAGGAAGCCCGAGCGAACATGTTGCAGCAAATCAGCATCAATATAGAAAAATGGCATCAACAAGGAGTCGCCTGATGCATACCCGAATTATCGGTACCGGCAGTTATCTGCCTGCCAAAAACTTGACCAATCATGACCTCGAAAAAATTATCGAAACTAGCCATGACTGGATAGTCTCACGCAGCGGCATCCATGAGCGACATATCGCGGCAGACGAGGAATTAACCAGCGACTTGGCGTTGCAAGCCAGTCTGCGTGCCATAGCAGCGGCTGGCATCGGCGTGGATGACATCGACCTGGTGATTGTGGCGACCACCTGCCCAGACATGATATTTCCCAGCACCGCCTGCATCCTGCAAGACAAGCTGGGAATCAAAAACCGCGGGCCTGCCTTCGACATACAGGCCGTATGCGGTGGCTTTATCTATGCGCTGAATACCGCCGACTTGTATATACGCGGTGGACAGGCAAAAACAGTGCTGGTGGTGGGTGCGGAAATCATGTCACGCATTCTGGACTGGGAAGATCGCGTCAGCAGCGTGCTGTTCGGCGACGGTGCCGGAGCCGTAATACTACAAGCTTCTGAAACACCCGGAATATTGTGCAGCAAACTGCATGCCGATGGCCGCCATCATGGCATGCTCAAGGTCGATGGAAACATCCAGAACGGCATTGCCAAGGGCGACCCGTTCATCCGGATGGACGGACAGGCGGTATTCAAATTTGCCGTCAAGGTGCTTTCCGAGGTCGTCGAAGAAATACTGACGACCACTCAACTACAATGCGCTGATATAGACTGGCTGGTACCGCACCAGGCCAACATACGCATCATGGAAGCCACCGCGAAAAAGCTCGGCCTGAGCATGGACAAGGTGGTGGTCACGGTAGCCAATCACGGCAACACCTCGGCTGCGTCAATCCCGCTGGCACTAGACACGGCGGTGCGTGACGGGCGCATCAAAACAGGCCAGCATATACTGCTGGAAGGCGTAGGCGGCGGTTTCACCTGGGGTGCGGTGCTGTTACGCTGGTAATTTTCAACTGACGATACTATTTTTCTCATGACTAATTTCGCATTTGTATTTCCCGGGCAGGGCTCTCAATCACGCGGCATGATGAATGGCTATGCCGATTTCGCTGTGGTGCATGACACCTTTATAGAAGCCTCTGCAATATTGCAACAGGATCTGTGGCAACTCGCCTCAGAAGGCAGCGATGCCGATCTCAACCAAACTGTGAATACCCAACCCCTGATGCTCACGGCGGGGGTGGCGGTCTATCGTGCCTGGCAGTCACAAGGGGGTGCCAAACCCGCGCTAATGGCAGGACATAGTCTGGGCGAATATACCGCATTGGTGGCTGCAGGCGCCTTACGTTTTGCCGATGCCTTGCCGCTGGTACGCTATCGTGCGCAATGTATGCAGCAGGCCGTTCCTGAAGGAGTAGGCGGCATCGCTGCGATACTCGGTCTGGACGATGATACGGTGCGTGAAGTCTGCCTGGAAGGCGCACAGGGAGAAGTGCTGGAAGCCGTCAATTACAATTCACCTAGCCAGGTGGTGATTGCCGGAAACCGTACCGCCGTCGAACGGGGCATGGAATTGGCCAAACGGCGGGGTGCCAAACGCGCACTGATGCTGCCCATGAGCGTACCTTCACATTGCCGCCTACTTGCGGGTGCTGCAGAACAGTTGCGCAGCTATCTGGAAAATATAACGCTGACTTCTCCGCAAATCCCGGTACTGCACAACGCTGATGTCGCAGCCTGCAATGACAGCTCAGGCATCAAGGATGCGCTGGTGCGCCAATTGTATTCGCCGGTACGCTGGGTCGAAACCGTGCTGGAATTTGGCAAACAAGGCATTACCCACAATATCGAATGCGCACCCGGCAAGGTATTGGTCGGCTTGAATAAACGCATCGACACTCAGCAGCAGGCCTTGTCCATCCATGACGGCAATGCGCTAACACTCGCCTTAGCTACCCTTGCCCCGGGAGTTCAGTCATGACATTGCAAGGACAAATCGCGCTGGTGACCGGCGCCAGTCGCGGCATTGGTCAGGCCATCGCCCTGGAACTAGGCAAACAGGGCGCAGTGGTGATCGGAACAGCCACCAGCGATGCGGGTGCGACAGCCATCAGTCACTATCTGGAAACAGCCGGCATCAAGGGAGCCGGCATCGTCTTGAATGTAGACGACGCCGCTCAAACCGATCAGGCTCTGACCGAACTACGCAAGACTCATGGCGAAATCAGCATACTGGTCAACAATGCCGGCATCGCCCGCGACAACCTGCTGGCGCGCATGAGTGAAGCAGAATGGGACGAGGTACTGCTGACTAATCTGAAATCGGTCTTTCGCCTGAGCCGCGCCGTACTGCGCGCCATGATGAAAGCTCGCTCTGGACGCATAATCAGCATCGGTTCAGTCGTTGGCAGCATGGGCAATCCCGGACAGGCTAATTATGCCGCCTCCAAAGCCGGCATGATCGGCTTCACCAAGTCGCTGGCACAAGAAATCGGCAGCCGCAACATCACTGTGAATTGCGTCGCCCCCGGCTGTATCGATACCGACATGACCCAAGGTCTGGCTGCTGAACAGCGCGCCAAACTGGTCGAACATGTGCCACTGAAACGACTAGGTACCCCCGCTGATGTCGCCGCCGCCGTGGCTTTTCTGGCCGGCCCGGGTGCCGCTTACATCACCGGTGTGACGCTACATGTAAATGGCGGGATGTATATGCAATAGGTTGTGCAGAGCAGCAAAGTGCAAACGTAACAGTCTAGTTTGTTTGACGTTAATTACCGTACCACCCCGCCCTTTGGGCACCCCTCCAACGGCTGATCTTTACCCAGAGCCTGCACTGCCGGACACGGTGACTTGTGTCGCATAAGCCATTACACGCCACATGGCTACAATATCATCCAGACGTTGCAGACCCAGCCATAGGGTTTGCGTGCCAGGCTCACCATCACTTTTACGACCAAGGAACCC
>CAIRBC010000349.1 GCA_903876685.1 uncultured Nitrosomonadales bacterium
ACAAAGCGCGCATAGACCCCAACGGTCATTTCAACAAAGGCAAATTGCTGCGCCAAACGTCTGCCAAAGACGACATGCGCATGGCGGATTTGAGTCAGGCTTACACGCCTAGCTTCGGCTTGATGGGCCACGAATCTCTGATCATGCAGCAGTCGGACATAGGCGCGATCTCCGACTCCATCAAAGACTGCTTGCGCTGCGGTAAATGCAAGCCAGTATGCAGCACCCATGTGCCACGCGCCAGTTTATTATATTCGCCGCGCAACAAGATACTCGGCACGTCATTACTGGTCGAAGCCTTTCTATATGAAGAACAGACCCGACGCGGCGTTTCCGTCCAGCATTTCACTGAATTCGACGATATCGCAGAACACTGCACCGTCTGCCACCGATGCAAGAACCCCTGCCCGGTCAACATCGATTTTGGTGATGTATCGGTCGCGATGCGTAATTTCCTGCGCAAACAGGGTCAGAAAAAATATAACCCGGTCTCTGCTGCATCGATGCTGTTCCTCAATGCCACCGACCCGACCACCATCAAACTAATGCGTAAGGGGATGATACTCTGGGGCTACCAGGCTCAACGTGCGGGCTTTAAAGTTGCTAGACATTTTGGCCTGATACAGCGCCAAACCAGGCAACCCCCAGCCTCGGTGGGTGCGCCACCGCTACTGGCGCCGCTACACAGAGCACAGGTAATACACCTGATCAACAAACCGTTGCCGGGAAAACTGCCCGCCAAGACCTCGCGCGCGTTGCTCAACCTTGAAGACAGCCATATCGTGCCGGTGATCCGCAACCCCAATAAAAGCATGGAGGACAGCGACGCGGTGTTTTATTTTCCCGGTTGCGGCTCCGAACGTCTGTTCAGCCAGGTAGGACTGGCGACCCAGGCGATGCTCTACGAAGCGGGCGCAACAACGGTACTGCCACCCGGCTATCTGTGCTGCGGCTATCCGCAGAATGCCAGCGGGCATGACGATATAGCCAACCGAATCACTACTGACAATCGCGTGCTGTTTCATCGAGTTGCAAATACCTTGAACTATCTGGACATCAAGACGGTGATCGTATCCTGTGGTACCTGCATGGATCAGTTACTGAAATACCAGTTTGATAAAATATTCCCTGGCTGCCGCCTGCTGGATATCCACGAATATCTTTTTGAAAAAGGCATCAAGCTGGAATCGCCCACCGGATTGCGTTATATGCTGCACGACCCCTGCCACTCGCCGATGAAGACTTACCCGCCGCTCAAAGTTGCCAGCGCCTTGCTGGCAGTGAATGTTCCGCTGAATGACCGCTGCTGCGGCGAATCAGGCAGCTTCGGCGTATCCCAGCCGCATATCGCAACACAGGTGCGCTTTCGCAAACAAGAAGAAATGCAGAAGGGAGTCAATGCGCTACGCGCTGACGGTTATACCGGTGAAGTCAAAGTCCTCACCTCCTGTCCCGCTTGCCAGCAGGGCTTGTCACGTTATCAGGACGATTGTGACACTACCGCAGACTACCTGGTGGTCGAAATGGCCAGCCAGTTATTGGGTGCCAACTGGCTGGAAAATTATGTGAACAATGCCAATAATGGTGGCATCGAACGTGTATTGTTGTAGTGACACAATGGTTCACAGGTTAACTGGCATGACAATTTTTCCACCGCATAGCATGAATCGCCTATGCCGGTTACCCTCTGCCCAACCCTCTCCCGCAAGCGGGCGAGGGAGTTTATTTGCCTTTAGCAAAGTATAGTCCGGACTATGCTGACACTCCCGCTCGAACCGACTGATGACCGTGCCAATCCACGGTTCAAGGATTCAGCCAGTTGTGAGCAATGGCTGGGTCAGTTGCAACTAACCAATCTGCAACTGGCTCATAGTCAGCTTTATACCCAGATCAACGAACTAAACCGCTATCCGATGCGCGGCCTCGAGCGACTGAGCACACTGGAACTGCTGCGAGAAACCGTCGGTTACGTTCAGGATGATTACGCCAAGAAACTTATTTCCAAACCTTTGCCACTGAACGAAAACGAGCTGATCGTGTTCGTCGCAATCGTGCAACTCTGGACGGCGATGAATCTGGGCTATCAGCGTTGCCTGCAAGCCTATATCGCCGGCGACAAGCAACTCGCAAAACACGGGGCATTGCTTTGTCAGCGTTGCCTGCTGTATAGCGGCCTGGAAATTTTTGAATATTTACGCAGCGGCTACGAATTTGATCCCAAGCTGTGGAACCAGCTACACGAACTGTATGCTTTCGCAGAAGAAAGAAACCTGCAATCAGTAGAGGTGGCTGATCCTCTCAACCTTAAATTTCCGCGCAGTAGTTGCTGTAACGTATATATCAAGACCTTGCTGGCTTGCCACGCGCGCCCTGCGGAACTTAACCGCACACAATTGCAACTGCTCAATAATTGGCTGACCCAATGGAGCGCTGCGGTGACCGTGGAAAAAAGCTATACCACCAGCAAAGGAGATGCTGAGCCGCTCGCCACCGATCTGGCAAGTGCACATGGCTTACAGTTGCTCATTCATGCAAAACCCAGCGAAACCATGCGCTACCTGGCAATGATGCCGCTGAGCAAATTGCTGCGCGTCAAGACCATATTATTGCA
>CAIRBC010000350.1 GCA_903876685.1 uncultured Nitrosomonadales bacterium
ATATTTCAACTTGTAAAATTGCCATTTCTAAAACCACGCTTTTTAAATCCATGTTTTTTACGCTGGGTAGACTAACACGATAACTTTAAGTTCCGCTGTTATCTCTGAATTTGAATTTTGGAAACTCAAAAAACTTAAAGCTCCGTTGCCCGGATGTAGACCACAGGCCGGAATACGGGGTCACACACGTTGATTTTTCCTGGATGACGCTACGCTGCATCCGGGCTACGGATAGCTAGAATCCCGCGCTCCCAGAATTATTTATTCAAATATTTTGTAACTAAAGTCCTTTTCTTATGGTCATAGCCCCGTGTTACAATTCCCTAGTTAAATAAATCAAGCCTACCGGAGATATTAATATGATGAAACTTAAATGGATTTTCTTGTGTTGCGTGCTAATGGGAGTGACTCAGGCACGTGCCGAGGAGTCTGCCGAACTCAAGACAGACAAAGAAAAATTGAGCTACAGCATCGGTATCAGCATTGCCAAAAACTTCAAGCGCGAAGCCGTTGATATAGATGTCGATGTTTTGGTTAAAGGTCTGAAAAGTGCGCTCGCCGGCGATAAACTGCTGATGCAGGACAAGGAATGGCGAAAGATACTCAATACTTATCAGGCTGAAATGCGCCAACATGCCGTTGCAACCAAAAATAAGGCTCTTGAAGATAACAAGAAAAAGGGCGAAGAATTCCTGGCTAGCAACAAGAGCAAGGAAGGCGTGGTGGTTTTACCGAGCGGCGTACAATACAAAATTATCAAGCAGGGCGATGGCAAAAAGCCGCTACCTTCTGACATGGTTCAGGTTAATTACCGGGGAACCTTTATTGATGGCACTGAGTTTGATTCGACAGAACCCGGTCATCCTGCCAATATTAAAACCTCCTCAGTAATCCCGGGTTGGAAAGAAGCCCTGGGTCTGATGCCGGTAGGCTCCAAATGGCAGATATTCATCCCTTCACAACTGGCTTATGGTGAGCGCGGCATCGGCAGCGACATCGAACCCAACACCACACTGGTTTTCGAGGTGGAACTGCTGGGAATCAAGTAAGTCACTCGAAAACTAATGATTTCTTACTGGAATAAAACCATGAAAATTCAATATATTGCATTACTTTGCCTTGTTACGGCTCAGGCTTTCGCCGAAACTGCCGTGGTCATTGATGCCAAGGCTATCGGCGAACCCCCTGCTGTCAAAGCCGAAAAATCTCCCGCTGTCGCTACGCCTGACACAAATGCTGCGCGCATGAATAGCGAAAGAATGAGTCCCAGGCAAAAAGCCGAAATTGTCAAGGCGGAGCAATTCACCAATGGCAAGTCGGAGGGAGAAGCTTTTCTATTTGCCAACCGCGCAAAAAAAGACGTCGTCAGCTTAGCTAGCGGCGTACAGTATAAAATTCTCAGGGCCAGCACCGGTGCCAAGCCTACCGACAAAAACAGTATCGTCTGTCGCTACCGTGGCACGCTGAGCAACGGCAAGGATTTCGACAAATCAGATACCAAAAAACCGATTACGCTCAAAGTAGCGGGATTGTTGCCTGGTTTGAAGGAGGCCGTCAAACTGATGACGACTGGCTCCAAATGGCAGATCGTGATCCCCCCCAATCTCGCCTATGCTGAACAGGGCAATCAAAGCGTACCTCCCAATGCGGTGCTGATTTATGAAATGGAAATTTTAAGCGTCAAGTAAATTTAATTCATCTGTTCAGTTGCTTGCGCCTGAACAAATAATCAGGAGATACCAATGAAACAATGGATCGCGCTGTTTGGCCTGTTAGCTTTACAGGCTCATGCTGAAGTTTCCACCGTAATTGACCAAAAGGCAGTAGGTGCCCCGTCTACCGTAACCAGTACACCCACCATTGAACCCATTCCGTCCGATTCACAGCTTGAAGCCAATGACGCTAATCGCGCCCGCTTAAAAAAAGGGGGCAAAGTAAGTCTCCGGCAACAAGTGGCGGTAGACAAGGCGACTATAGCGGATAGCAACAAGTCGCAGGGTAAGGATTTTCTCGCGTCTAACAAGTCCAAACCGGGTGTCATCACCCTACCCAGTGGGGTTCAATATAAAATCATCCGCGCTGGCAAAGGCAAAAAACCGCGTGAGAACAGTGTGGTACTTTGTCATAACCGTGGCACACTCATCGATGGCTCGGAATTCGAGCACGACACCAAACAACCCGTCTGGCTGAATGTCGCTGGCCTGGTTCCCGGCTTGAAAGAAGCGGTGCTGCTGATGCCTGCCGGTTCCAAATGGCAGATTGTAGTCCCGCCTGATCACGCCTATGGCGATAAGGGCTACCGCGGGATAGGCGCTAATGCAGTCGTCATTTATGACTTCGAATTGATCTCTATTCAATAACGGATTTATTTCGCCGGAGAATTCTATGCGGTTTGCCTATTTATCAATCTTTTTTGCCGGTCTATTTTTATCTGTCACCGTTCAAGGGGCTGCACTTTCGGGTGAACTGGAAGCAGGTCAGCGTATTTACCTGGAAGGCATACTGCCTTCCGGCGCTGAACTGACCGGCACGCGCTTCGGCAACAATATCATTTCTGGAGCCGATGCCGCCTGTGTAAATTGTCACCGGCGCAGCGGCATGGGACAGGTGGAGGGCGACATTCACGTTCAACCAATTACCGGTAAATATTTGTATGCCTCAGGCCTGGACAAGCCGCTGGCTACCATGGATCCCAGAGTCAGCAAACGCTTTAACCAGGTACACGAGCCTTATACCGATGTCTCACTGGCAAAGGCGATTACCAATGGCGTTAATAATCAGGGTCGTGAGATAAATGTCTCCATGCCCCATTATCGTTTGAAAGAATCCGAGACCCGCGCCTTGATCGCCTATCTCAAACAATTGTCCAGCGAGGTGTCGCCTGGCGTGACTGAGAGCAATATCCATTTTGCCACGGTGATTACCCCGGATGTCAGTCCCCTGCAGCGTAAATCCTTTACCGACATGATGCGCACCATCCTTCGTCAGAAAAATGGCAGCACCGTCACCGCAAACAAGGGGACCAACCGTCACCATATGACTTCGGCGGCTGAACTGATGTTGGGAACCGAACGAAACTGGACACTGGACATTTGGGAGCTTAAAGGCCCCAAGGAAAGCTGGGCCGAGCAATTAACCGCTTTTTATCAAGCCAAACCGGTTTTTGCGCTGATTTCAGGGCTATCCAACTCGACCTGGCAACCGGTACATGACTTTTGTGATCGACAGCAGGTTCCTTGCTGGTTTCCCAGCATCGATTTGCCGGTGAATTCGTCCTCACAATATTCACTGTATTTTTCAGGCGGCGTCACACTGGAAGCCGAGGTACTGGCCAAACATCTATTAGCGCAAAAATCCGCACGACATCTGGTGCAGGTCTATCAGGACGATGAAGTGGGTAACGCCGCTGCACAAGCGCTTTCCAAGGCACTGTCCGGCTCAAATATATCACTGGAAAACATTGTATTGGGTAAAGAGCTTGCTGAGGAATTGACTGAAGCTAACGCTAAAATAAAACCTGCAGATACGGTGATGTTTTGGCTGAGACCCGCCGAAATTGCTGCCTTGACTAAAATCAAGCCGCTTGCCGGCAATCACTTTTTTTCTACTTTTCTGGCCAGGAGTGAGCATCCGCAGATACCGGCAGAGTGGAAAGCCAGCTCGCATCTGGTCTATCCCTATGAATTGCCGGAAAAACGCAAATCCAACCTCGACTATTTTCATGCCTGGCTGAATATCAGCAAACTGCCGCTAGTAGACGAAACCATGCAATCAGAAACCTTTTTCGCGATGAATTTTCTGACCGATACGATCTCGGAAATGCTCGACAATCTTTACCGTGAATATCTGCTGGAACGAGCCGAAATCATGTTGAGCAAACGTGAGGGTCGCAAAGCAGAACAGGAAACCCGGGATCGCCAATTTCTCGGCCTGCCTGGCGACATGGTCAGAAAATATGGGCCGCTGACGGCGGAAGAAAGCCACCGGGTACAACTGAATAACAAGACCAGTATTTCCAAAGGAACTACCTTTTATCCGCATTTGAGCCTGGGACCCGGACAACGCCTCGCTTCCAAAGGCGCTTATATCGTTCACTTTGCCGAAGATGACAAACTGATTGCCGAATCGGCCTGGATAGTTCCCTGATTATTGCAAAGCCAATGGGATCGCTGACTTTCAACGTAACGGGCATGGCAAAAGAACCACCCCTGATAATGAAA
>CAIRBC010000351.1 GCA_903876685.1 uncultured Nitrosomonadales bacterium
GTGGTGGAGAACGTCGAGCGCATCATGACCACGGAAGGTCTTAGTCCGCATGCTGCCACGCACAAGGCAATGGGTCAGATTATCGGCGCGATCATCGCGATCACGCTGGTGCTGATGGCCGTGTTCATCCCAATGGCATTTTTTCCGGGTTCCACCGGAGCCATCTATCGTCAGTTCGCAGTGACGCTGGTACTGACCATGATGTTCTCGGCTTTAATGGCGCTGACGCTGACCCCGGCGCTGTGTGCGACGCTGCTGAAACAAACGACCGGAAACAATCACGCACAGACGGGCTGGTTTGGCCTGTTTTTTGAACGGGTCACGCTGAACTACACCTCAAAAGTCGGCAAAATTACCGCAAAAGCCTCTCGCTACCTGCTGGTTTATCTGGCTATATTTATCGCGATGGGCTGGCTATTCAACAAGTTGCCGGGCAGTTTCCTGCCCGAAGAAGATCAGGGTTATTTTATTAACATGATCCAGTTGCCACCGGGAGCAACTCAACAACGCACCCTCGAAACTATCTCGCAAGTTGAGCAGTATTTCCTGAAACAGAGTGAAGTAGAACATGTGATCGGCGTGGCCGGCTTTTCATTTTTCGGACGCGGTCAGAATGCAGGACTGGTGTTCGTCAGTCTTAAAAACTGGGACGACAGAAAATCCCCGGACAGTGCTTCAACGGCGCTGGTGCGCAAAGCCAACATGACCCTGTTTCGCATCAAGCAAGCCTTCATTTTCGCGATTAACCCGCCGCCGATACCTGAACTGGCCGCGGTAGGCGGCTTCGATTTCCGCTTGCAGGACCGAGGAGGATTGGGCCGTGAAAAGCTGCTGGAAGCACGCAATATGGCCTTGGGTCTGGCAGCGAAAAATCAGGTTCTGGCAGGCGTAAGACCTGAAGGACAGGAGGCTGGTCCACAACTGTTCCTCGATATTGACAGACTCAAAGCTGAATCGTTAGGGGTGTCTATTACCAGCCTGAATGACACGCTGCAATCGTCGCTGGGAGTGGCCTACATCAACGACTTTGTCCGTCAGGGGCGCATTCTGCGGGTACAAATGCAGGCTGAGGCCGATACCCGCCGCAGCATTGAAGATATCCTGCGCCTGCCGGTGCGCAATGCCAAAGGCACTATGGTGCCCCTTTCCGAACTCGCCAGACCACGCTGGATAGTCGGTTCGCCCAAACTGGATCGCTACAACGGTTTGCCAGCCATGAAAATTTCCGGGGGAGCTGCACCCGGACGCAGTTCAGGCGAAGCCGCAGCGGCGATGGAACAAATCGCCGCACAATTACCCGCAGGTGTAGGCTTCGAATGGTCAGGAACTTCCTTTGAGGAACGACAATCCGGCGCACAGGCACCGCTGCTGTTCGCCGTCTCACTGATCGTGGTGTTCCTGTGCCTGGCTGCCCTCTATGAAAGCTGGTCTATCCCGTTTGCGGTGCTGCTGGTGGTGCCGCTCGGCGTGTTTGGTGCAGTGCTGGCGGTAACCTTGAGAGACCTGCCCAACGATGTCTATTTCAAGGTGGGGCTCATTGCGATCATCGGACTTTCTTCCAAGAATGCGATTCTGATTATCGAATTTGCACGAAAATTGCAGGACGACGGCATGAGCTTGCTTGAGGCCACCCTGGAAGCCTGCCGCTTGCGTTTCAGGCCGATATTGATGACCTCAATCGCCTTCATGGCGGGTGTCTTGCCACTCGCCATTTCGACCGGTGCCGGCGCGCAAAGTCGCCATGCCATTGGCACAGGGGTAATGGGCGGTATGCTGGCAGCGACTTTACTGGCCGTATTTCTCGTTCCGGTATTCTTCGTGGTGATGCGTCGCATTTTCCCCGGACATAGCCGCACCGTACATCAGGAGGAGCCTAACCATGAATAAGACTTTGCTTGCCGCAGCCCTATGCACCGCACTGACGAGTTGCTCGATGGTGCAGGAATATCTGCGCCCCAATGCCCCCATCCCGGCTAACTGGCCGGAAAGCGCCAAAACCGGCGGTTCGCTCCGGCAAAGTAGCTGGCAAAACTATTTTTCCGATCCGCGTCTGCAAGCCTTGATTAGCGCCGCACTGGAAAACAACCGCGATTTGCGTATTGCTACGGCGCGTATTGCAGAGGCTCGAGCACAATATGGCCTACAGAATGCGGACAAATTACCCAACCTGAGTCTGACGGCGGCTGGCAATGATTCACTGACTCCGGCGGGTGCTTCCGCAACCGGCACAAAAATGTCCGTGCAACGCTATGACGCGGGTCTGACCCTGGTTGCTTATGAGCTGGATTTCTGGGGACGGGTCGAGAGTCTGAACAGGTTTGCCAAAGCCAGTTATCTCTCAACCGAAGCCGCACAACGCGCCTTTCGCCTTTCGCTGATCGCCGATGTCGCGAACGCCTATCTGTCCTTGCTCGAGTTGCAGGAAAGAGCCCAGCTCGCCACTGATACGGCTCGTAGCCGTGGCGTATCCCGTGACTTGATCCAGCGCCGCCGCGAACTGGGCGCGTCAAACAACCTGGATTTTTTACAGGCGGATGGTGCGTATCAGGCAGCGCTGGCTGAAGTCGCCAATCTGCAACGACTACAGGCACAGGCCGAGAATCTGCTAACCCTGCTGGTGGGGCGTACCCCTGGCGAATTGAAAGATTTACCCAAGGGACGCAGCCTCGCTCAACAAAATATCAGCAGCGAACTATTGGCCGGACTGCCGGCTGAAGTGTTATTACAACGACCGGATGTTATTTCAGCCGAGCAAAGGCTGATCGCCGCAAATGCGAATATCGGTGCCGCGCGCGCCGCCTTCTTTCCGCGCATTTCGCTCACTGGCAGCATCGGCACGGCCAGTCGCACCCTGAGTGGCCTGTTTGATTCCGGCAGCGGTGCCTGGAGCTTCCAGCCTGCTCTCAGCCTGCCGTTGTTTGATGCCGGACGCAATCAGGCCAATGCGGATATTGCCGAGGCACGCAAAGTGGTGGCGGTTGCCGATTATGAAAAAACCATCCAGCAGGCTTTCCGCGAAGTGGCGGATCTGCTGAATGCCAGGGTGAAAATTGCGGATCAACTTGCCGCGCAGCAAGCCTATGCAGACACCCAGAGTCAGCGCCTGAAACTGGTTCAGGCGCGCTATACAGCAGGCATCATCAACCACCTGGAAGTGCTGGATGCCGAACGAGACACATTTGCCGCGCAGCAAAATTTATTGCAGGTACAGCGCAGCCTGTTATCAGCCTCGACACAATTGTACAAGGCTCTGGCCGGTCGGGAACTTGCTGAGCCTGAAACGGGTAAATAATGCCTGAAGCAAAGCATACCCGTGCACGACTGCTGACGGCTGCACGCGAGGTTTTTTCGCAACACGGTTTTCAGGGCGCCACGGTACGCGAAATCTGCCGCCGTGCCGAAGCCAATCTTGCCGCCGTCAACTATCACTTCGGCAACAAGCATGCTCTGCTGGCAGAAGCCTTGAATTTTACGGCACTAAAAGCCTTGCAAACCGCCAATCTCAATGCCGTGGGCAGTCCCGAGTTTCGCTTGAGGCTGTTTATCCGTGACTTCATGCTGATGCTGCTGGACGAAACCAACGGCTCGCCGTGTCAGATCATGGCGCGCGAACTGGCCGATCCTACCCCGGCACTGAATATGATTGTAAAAGAAGCCATCGCGCCACTGCACGAATTTCTCGGCAAATTGCTGCGCGAAATGGTAGGTGTCCACCTGGAAGAAACCCGGCTGCGCCGTTGCGTGCTAAGCATCTTTGGCCAATGTCTGTTTTATCGGCATTCCCATCCGGTACTGCAAATCCTGCATCCCGAGCTGAGCGCTGACCACCAGGAAATAGTGGCGCTGGCAGGACATATTGCAAATTTCTCTCTGGCTGGCATCGGTTACATTGCCAGACAGCAGTGCCAACCTCCTTTTTAACCTAATAACTAATGGGATAGCATCATGACTCAGGAATTTTTTCAAGCATCCATCGCCGCCTTCGACAAAGCCAATGCAGAAGATCCGAACCAGGAAATCGCCAATGGCAAGACCTATCCCAAAGAACTGCTTTACGCGCAACGAATGACCGAGATGCTGGAACGTTTTGCACCAGAGGCCTCAGATGCGGTAAAACTTGCGGTGCGCGCCCAGCATATTCAACGCTGGAAGACGCCGCGCAGCAACTACAGCATGGATCGTACCGGCTATCTGCAATGGCGTACCGGGCTGTACAAATCACAGGCCGAAACAGCCGGGAACCTGATGAGACTATCCGGCTACGACGAAGAAATGATCACGCGCGTTAAAAATATCGTCAGCAAGCATGGTCTGAAGGTCAATCCAGAAACACAGCTAATGGAAGATACGGCCGACCTGGTTTTCCTGGAATATTACATGATCGGCTTTGCGACCAGCCATCCCGAATACGACGAAGCAAAATGGATCCAGATCATCAAGAAAACCTGGCAGAAGATGTCAGCACGCGCGCATGAATTCGCCCTTTCAGGCAAGATCGCGTTGCCAGAAGCGCTGGTGCCGCTGATCCTGAAAGCCGTTCAGTGAACACGATTTTTGTCTGACATTTTGACAAAAATCCGATAATCCACGGTAAATTTGTTCTCATACCCTCGCCCGCTTACGGGAGAGGCTGGGGAGAGGGAGCGAACTTTAACTCCTAGTTTTTTCATGCTCCCCCCTCTCCCTAACCCTCTCCCACAAGTGAGAGAGGGGATAAGTTGGTTGCATTTTATTCAATACTAATCAGTATGTTATGTGAAGAACAAATTTACCGTGTCCGATAATCAACCATCACTTGATTTTGATCAGAATCTCGTTACGGCGCAGGAAGGGAAGTGTCCAGGGTGGGTTATAACGTGCGAGCTGTGGATTTGCAGTAGTATCAAGACCTTTTGATTTAATCCAATCAAGCAACACGTCAGTCTTCTCTTTAACTTTCTCTTCATCAGCAAAACCGGAAAACACCATGACTGCAGTTCTCTGTTCAGAGATTTCTCTCAAGGAAACACGGGAATCGTCTGGAATAGGCAAACTGTTTAAAGTGTATCCGTCAGGCATAACGAAATGCACGCGCCATCGATTATCTTTGCTTTCTACGACCACAGGTGCAGTCATCGCGATCTTTTGCGAACTTGGCTCCAATGTGACCGGAACTGTCATCGCAATTCTCTCTGGTGACGATCCTTGACGACTTTTATTGCCGCCAAATATATAACCGGCAATCAAGCGAAATCCTGAGTTGGATGCCTCTTTAAGCGAACCCTCTACATAGGTTTCTGCAACGATCATCGGCTTATATAACCGCAACTCGAAGTCACCGCTTTTTTCAAGTAAATCATATTTTGGTTCTTCAGTAGCCATAGCACA
>CAIRBC010000352.1 GCA_903876685.1 uncultured Nitrosomonadales bacterium
ACAGCATATTCGAAAATTTGTCGACGAAAGTCAGTTGATAGTAACGGTTACCCGTTGCATTACCGTAAAAAACCAGCACCAGCAACAATCCCAAGCCGATCAATATTTGACTTTTTTTCGTAGCAGCATTAGCCAGAACCAAATCTGTTTCATGCTTCAGCCAGATCAATATTGAATTTTTTTTCACCTTGAATTCCTTTATCTGATAACAGCGGACAAAAAACAAAAGTTTAGCCGCGTAGCGGCAACAACGATCTGTCCTCTATCCTCTATCCTCTATCCTCTATCCTCTGCCCTCTGCCCTCTGACCCCTGCCCTCTGACCCCTGTCCTCTGTCCTCTGTCCTCTGTCCTCTGACCCCTGTCCTCTGACCCCTGTCCTCTGACCCCTGCCCTCTGTCCTCTGACCTCCTCTGTCTTCTGAGGATTACCCTTTGTAATAAAACTCCATTTTCACCCCCGCCAGTTCTATCACATCATGGTCGTTCAACTGATGCGGCTGATCGCCTAAGGCTTTACCGTTTACCACCGGGTGATTCGCACCTTCTACATGGGTGATAAAATAGCCTTGCGGGCGCCGGGTCAGTACCGCTACCTGCACACCTGGCTTGCCCAGGGTAGTGAGATTTTTAACCAGTTCCAGTTCCTTGCCGGCATTCGGCCCCGTCAGAATCTGCACCGCTACCGGTCGTTGCACTGGCTGGACTGCCGTTTGCACTTCCGGCTGCGCTTTAATGGCTGGCTGAAGCCTCGGATCAGACTTGAACTGCCCGGTTTTTTCAGCGCCATTCACTCTGTTCTCGGGCTGCACTTTCTTCTCATCCGCCGCCTGCTTGGCTGGTGTCCGCAAAATCATGGTTTTCTCGAAATCGGCTGCGCTTAGCTGGCTGGCCTGATCGTTAACATATTTCAGTTTGTATTTGCCAATTTCGATAACATCATTGTTTTGCAAAAAATGTTTCTTGGTGGATACCCCGTTCACTTCCAAGCCGTTAGTGCTGTCCAGGTCTTCGAGAAATGAATCGTGCAAAATGGTGATCACTGCAGCATGTTCGCCGCTCACCGCCAGATTATCGATGACGATGTCGTTTTGCGCCTTACGCCCGATCATCAGGCGCTCCTTGCTTAGCGGGTATTCCTTAAGCACCACACCATCCATGCTGAGTATCAATTTTGCAGCCATAGTTGTGACCCTTTCCTAAACCTGAATTTTTAGCGATTATTGTTTGAACCAATCCAGCAATCTTGTCCGCCAGCCATGTCGCATCGCAAATTCACCTTTAATTTTGACCAGTATCACCGAGACATTGTCGCGGCCGCCATTGTCATTCGCCATCTGCACCAATTGCTCGGCCGCCAGTGGCAGGTTTCCCTGCATCCCATACAACGCGGACTGTATATCCTCGTCGTTCACCATATCGTTCAATCCATCCGAACACAACAGGTAAATATCACCGACCCGCACCGCATGCACATGAATTTCAGACGTCACCTCCGGGTCGATGCCGACAGCGCGTGTCACCAGATTCTTGTTCCTGGAGTTGCGTGCATCCTCAACGCTAATCAAACCCCCGTCAATCTGCTCCTGCAGCAAGGAGTGATCGCGGGTAATCGCTTCCAATAGCTCGCCTCGCAAGCGGTACATACGCGAATCCCCTACATGCCCGACCACCACGCGGTTGTCATAAAACAATCCGGTCACGATGGTGGTTCCCATCCCTGCATATTGAGGCTGGCTTTGCGCAGCATGGTAAATCGACGCATTGGCGCGCTGTATATTTTCACGCAACAACGCCACGCCCAACTCCTCTCCATCGACCCTATCAGTCGGACTGGCGCAAACCAGACGTTGATTAACCTCTGTCGCAATCACCGAAATGGCAATGCCGCTAGCCACCTCCCCCGCATTATAACCGCCCATGCCATCTGCCAGCACCACCAATCCACAAGCAACCTCATGAGCAACACTGTCTTCATTGTGCGAGCGCACCATGCCTGAGTTGGTCAGGCTGACTATCTCGAGTGCATTTTCAATTTTCATGTTTTATCCCTGCAGGCTGTCTGCGTCCGGTATAAACAACGACGTTATCAGCAAACCAACGAACCAGTTACTTTTCCAGAAGGGCAAAATTAGCATTGTCACTCCCCGAGGCTGATTATCAAATTGATTACTTTTCGAATACTAAGGCATTTCAGGACATTGCACCATAAGGATTCTTGCTGAATCCTTCGTTTAGTGAGCTACGTTGCTTTGCGTCTGTTCAAAATTACGCCGAACATCAACACCAGCAAATGGTGCGCAAGCGCACCCTACGAATTGCGTCTGTTCAAAATTTTACCGAACATCAACACCAACAGCCGTTGGGTGCGCTTGCGCACCAAAATTTACGATGCATCGCAAATGGTGCGCAAGCGCACCCTACGAATTGCGTCTGTTCAAAATTTCACCAAACATCAGCACCAGCAACGCACACAGCATCGGAATCAGCCAGTGCAGATAAGCTTGCGCTTCGATCAGGGTTGCAATAAAGGCTTCACCAACCAGCATTTCGCCAGCCACATACCCAAGCAGCGCACCCCCCGCATAAATAATAAACGGAAAGCGGTCGATCACTTTCAGCACCAACTGGCTGCTCCATGCGATTAAGGGAATACTAACCAACAATCCGAATATCAGTAAGGGCACATTCCCCTTGGCTGCCGCAGCCACACCCAGTACATTATCCAGACTCATTACAAAATCGGCGACCAGAATAGTTTTAACTGCACTCCACAAATTAGTCCCGGCTTGAATATGGCCGTCATGATTCTCCTCTTCCGCCACAATCAGCTTGACGCCGATCCACAGCAAAAGTACCGAACCGATCAATTTTAAAAAGGGCAGTGCCAACAAATTGAGCGCAAAAAAAGTCAGCAGGATACGCAACCCGATTGCCCCGCCCACACCGAACAAAATGCCCTTTTTGCGTTGTTCCAAGGGCAGATTACGGCACGCCAGCGCAATCACTACCGCGTTATCTCCGCTTAGCAACAGGTCGATTACAATAATCGTGCATACATCCACCCAGAACTGGGCGGAAAAAATCATTTCTAGCATTGATTCCTTTTGTAAATAAAATCAATGAAAAAGGGGAACCGAAGCTCCCCTTTCCGATTGCTATTTCAAACTGCTTAGAACAATGCTTCTAGCAGCAGTGTGGTCTGTGTCTTGCCTACCGCCGGTGCTGCCGCATCATAGGCATTGCCTGAATTCATAGTATGGGTCAGGCTCAGTTCCACATTTTGTGACAACTCGTATGTACCACCTAGCATGACGGCATTGTCGGTGTTTCTACCGGCCAGATCGCCATTACGCGCGGAACGGAAAGCCAGTTGCGCGGTTGCCTTGTGAGGAATTATGCCCAATTCACCGGCGATATTGCAGGAGCGCTTGGTGGTCTCGTTGTGAATGTTATACAGATTAGAGGTGCTCGATATTGGGGCACGACCACAGGAAGCATAGACGCCGACCAGTTTCCCTGCAATCTCGCCCTGCAACTGTCCGTCAATGATAGTTGCTTTTGAATCTGTATAACCCGCCGGAGTAGGCGCTGCAGGATCAAATAAACCAACAGGATTATTCGAATTGCCTACATGCCCTGAGAAATTCTGTACACCCACCGCAGTGTCCCATCCCGCCAGTTCAAATATATACGCTGCACGCGCATAGGTCGTGCTCATTTCACTGGACTGCGAGCTTGAACCACCGACTGGATTCAGATTGTATTTGCCGATATTCACGAAACCCATGCTGCCTGACGAGACAAACGAACCGCCATGAGCGGGCGCACCGGTTCCCAGATATTGCGCAGCAGAAAACACGTTGGAATGAATACCCGCGCTTTCAAGATTGACCACACTCGGATCACCCTTGTCGCCCACCATCTTATGAGTTTCTACCGCACCGGTATTCAGCAATTCCATGCTATACGCAGGTGTTTTGTTGGCGATGATAGACAGACCGGTACGAGTTCCAGCCACATCCCAGGTCATTACCAGCTTTGCCGCAGAGCCTGCGGAATTGGAATCCGGGAAAGCCAGCTCAGATAGAAAACCGACGTTTTCACTGACACGACCACCGAAAAATAATGAAAGCTCACCACCACCATTGGGAGTAGAAAAAGAACCTACCGAGGTTCCTGGAGGCTGATTGGATACACGGCTATATCCAGCGGTAGCAAAACCAGCAAAATTCAATGTACTGGGAATTGAAAGGTTCTCGTCTTCCACCTTGGTCTGCATACCGATCATGGTGAAGCCGCTGGCCTTGAAGGCGCAACCGAAACTATTCAGCAGCGGAAAGTGCTGGAAATGACAGGAGCTGCATGCCATACCCATTTGACGTGCAAACGCCGGAACAGCCGATGCCTCTTGCGTGAATGCCGTTGCACCCAGCAAGCAGCCGATCAGGACTACAATTTTCCTCTTCATTGTTATACTCCCCAAAAAAAATAATAATAGTTAACGTCTTCAAACAAACTTTATCGTATACCCCCACAAATCCACTGGCGATATTAACATATACTGATTTGGTTGCGCTAAGCGAAGATTAAATTTTGTTAATTTTGCAACAGCAGATAGTGAGGGGTCAGGTGCCACTCCATGCAACCTGGAAAGTCGCACGCGATCCTACATTTCCCTATTCCCCTCCGCTGGAGGGGTGCCCGTTAGGGCGGGGTGGTTCTTCAGAAAAATAACAACCCCCTCCAAATTCTGCAAAATGTCTTTTGCCAAAAGACGAATCACCGTTAACCCCAAACTACGCAGCCATTCATCCCTCTGTGCATCTTCAAGTTGCTTGCTGTCGTGAGAACTGCCATCCACTTCAATCACCACCGCCTTTTCTGCGCAGTAAAAATCGACAATATAATTGCCAATAATCTTTTGACGATCGAAATCCAAGTTGTTAAGTTTGCTTGACTTTAATTGAAGCCAAAGCAAAGCCTCATGGAGTATGCCCGCCTTGCGTAAAGCTTTAGCTCTATCGCACAAAGCGGGGTTATAAGGAAGCGATCGGTAGATTTTAGTTTTTCGCATGAGATTACAACGTCAGGGTACGCCTTCCCTACCACCCCGCCCTATCGGGCACCCCTCCGCTGGAGGGGAATTCTTCAGCTCCTTGGGTTAGATCACGACGACCTATCGGGCACCCCTCCGCTGGAGGGGAATTCCCCTCCAGGGAGCTATTAGCCAACTTTGAATACCACTTCTACCCTCAAGCCGTTTCCTTGCTCCTGCGGCATGATCCGTAAATCAGCGGCATGAATCTCGGCAATGCGCTTGACGATCGACAGGCCTAAACCGCTGCCGCTGGCTTGGGTGCCGGTAGGGCGATAAAAGCGTTCGATTACCCTATGGCATTCCGCTTCAGGCAGACCTGAACCGTTATCGCTAACGGACAAGCAAATATTACCCTGCTGATTCACTACCGCTACCTGAACCACGGTTCCCGAGGGGTTGTGCTTGACTGCGTTGTCAAGTAAATTGCGCAACAATACCTTCATTAATCCTGGATTTCCACGCACCACGGCTTCAGTGCCAGACAGTAATTCAATCTGCACGCCTTTGCCATGTGCCTTGGGCACTATTGCAGCAATGGCCTCAGCGGCTATCAACCTCAGATGACAAAGTTCTACTTTGCCTTCATCTAACGCGTCCAATCTCGCCAGGGTTAATAATTGATCGATCAGATGCGCGGCACGATCGCAGCCCAGAATCACATTTTTGAGAGGATTTTCGCGTGCTTCTGCGGTGCTGGCTGCTTGCGCAACCTGCGCCTGAGCCTTGATCCCGGCAATCGGAGTGCGTAATTCATGCGCAGCATCCGCAGTAAAGCGACGTTCCTTCTGTATCAAGGCATCGATCCGACCAAATAACCGGTTGAGCTGGGCAATCATCGGCAGCACTTCACGGGGTGCGGTGTCCGAATTGAAGGGAACCAAGGCATCCGGCTCGCGTACCGCTATTTCACGCGTCAGCTTTACTAAAGGATGCAAGCCACGCGTCACCGCCAACCACAACAAAAATGTCAAGATCGGCAAGGATAGCAATAGTGGGAACAGCAGGTTATAGGCGATCGTGCCAGCTACACGGTCACGCATATCCGCCAGTTCGGCGACATGGATCAGATAATTATGCGGTCTGTTCCATACACTATAGACGCGCCATTTTTGCCCGTCGATCACGATATCAGCGAACCCATCCTCGATTTCTGTCAACGGATATTCAGGGGCATTGGCCGAATGCAGACGCAATTTTTTCCCCTGTTCCCAAACCTGAAAAGCCACCTGCCTGGAGTCATCCTTCAGGCGCGGCGCATGCTCCATCCTGATTTCACTCATTTCATGCAGGGACTGCGCCGCCAGTATCGAGGCAGCTTGCGCCAGATGTGCGTCCAGCAACTCGTTGACCTCATGGCGCGTGCTGTTATAAGTCAGCAAGGCTTCTACTAACCAAACACCTATTGTGGCTGTTAAAACCAGCAACAGCAGTCGCTGTTTTAACGAAAAGCGCTTCAACATTTCGGACACGGCATCAAATAGCCGACACCACGGATCGTTTCAATCATTGCCGGGTAAAGTTTGCGGCGCAAATGATGAATATGTACTTCCACGGCATTACTTTCAACTTCTTCTCCCCAGGCATAGAGTTGCTCTTCCAGACGGGTGCGCGTCAGCACTTTGCCGGCATTCAGCATGAACGCTTGCAGCACTTCAAATTCCTTGACGGAAAGTTCCACAGGTTGATCCTGATACCACACACGATGCAAGGCTGGATCAAGTTTAACCTCTGCCACCTGCAGCAATGGCTCGGGCTTTCCGCTGGCACGACGCAGCAACGCCCTGAGTCGCGCCGCCAGTTCACCCATATCAAACGGTTTTAACAGATAATCGTCAGCCCCTGCGTCCAGACCGCCGATTCTGTCTTCAACGGCATCCATCGCCGTTAATATCAGCACCGGCACAGCCAGGCCGCGAGCACGCAACCGGCGCAATACCTCCAACCCCGAAAGCCTGGGCAAACCCAAATCCAGCACCACTATCGCATAGGGTTCGGTCAATAGCGCCTGATCCGCCGAAACACCGTCTTTCATCCAGTCTACCGCATAACCCGCTTGCTTCAAGCCTGCCTGAATTGCATCGCCCAGTAAAGCATCGTCTTCGACGACCAGTACACGCATAACTCTCCCCTTCCTCAGCCTAATGCGGAATACGCATTGCGGCATCTTCAAATGTCCCTGCCTCCGCATCCAGATGACACGCTGCACAATTGGACTTGCTTTTCACGCTGGCAGAATTCCACACGGCTTTGGCAATCCCAGTATGCTTTTTGACCCAGTAAGGCGTCAAGGTGATGCGCAAAGGCGACTCTGCCGCATTAAGTGAGCGATTGATCTTGTAAGCCGCCTCTCGATTACTGTTTTCGGCGGCATTGACCGTTAAAAAGTTTAACAAGGCTTTACGGGTCGCCACATCTAACGCAAGGTCTGTGCCGAAATGCTTATCCTGTTCAGCCATCATTTTTTGCCAGGAGCGAGCTGGCAGGAGGTTGGGATGAAAAGCCAGGTGACAACTGCCACATTCTTCGCGCCACTGCGGGTCGGTCGCAAGTTGTGGGCCGACAAAAGCAACCTGAGCCTTGCTGTTTAAAGGTGCGGGTTGCTGCAACGCATAGGAAAACCACCACCCCCCAAACAGAATCACCAAAGCTGACAATAGCACAGCCGCTCCCCGGTAGGGTTTGGATGTGGGGGTATTTTCCATCGCATTTTTCATCCCAGTGACCATGGAACGGGGAAGATTTTCCTTGTGCAGCCAGCTTTCCACCAGCACACCGACGATATGCCCAAACACCAGCAACAACATCAGCTTGGCGATAAGCCCATGACCTTCCTTGATTATTTTAGCTGCCGCGAGACTGACCACGCCGACTATCGCACCCTGCTGTTCTTCTCCACCCAGGGTGAATAAACCGGTTATTGTCACCCCCAAACCTGCTGCCAAAAGCAGATAAACCGCCTGACTTCCGGCCGGGTTATGACCGATATATCTTGCTCCCTTGCCCTGCGCGAGTTGACGCAAATAACGAAATCCCTCTGCAGGATTATATAGAAACGAACTGAAGCGGGCGTAATATCCGCCCACTGCACCCCAGCACAGACGAAAACAAAGCAGTCCCAGCATCAAATAGCCGAAAAAACCATGAACCGAAAGCCATTCATCCCGTTCGCTAGTTAGCCAGGCGATTGCAAAGCTTAGCGCAAATAACCAGTGAAACAACCGGGTAGGGATATCCCAAACCAGAATATTCCGATTCATGAAGGCTCCTTCTGTTCAGCAATGTTCAAACGCATGGCTCAACCGCGTATCGTCAGCAGGTAAGTTAGAAAATCCCCTTTTTCCTGTGGCGTGCATACCCGAGCCAGTACATCATTACAATTGCGCTTAAACCATTTATCTACTTTTGCAGGATCGGTAAACCGTTCAGCATTGGCGGATGGAGCGAGCGGGTTGATCGCCTTGCCGGTTTTGGCATGCTTGCCGGTGGCTGCCGGATTATCGGTATGGCAAGACGAGCAACTCATATCACCGCCCTGTTTGGTCTTGAAAAATGTCTCTCCGCGCGCGGCCGAGAATCCCTTTGCTCCGCTACCTGCCTCTTTCTGGATAGATGCCAGAATTTCCACGGGTGTTTGCGCAAATACCGGCCGTACCAGCAGGCCTGAAATTATTGTAACCATTACTATCGTGCGATTCATTATTTGCTCCTTGCATTAAATTACAGAATTAGCGGGGAATCCTGATTTCATGTTCATTGAAATTTCCGCGCTCAGCCTGTGGGTGGCAGGCAGCGCAATTGGCGGGGCTTTTAACAGCGGCTCTCTTCCAGACTTCAGGCGAAATTTCGTGCCCGTCATGCTGGCGCTTGAACCAGGCGGTTTCAGAGATACGCAAGGTTGCAGCACCGGTCTTGCCCGATGCATTATTTTGCAGAAAGGCTGATATTTCTGCTGCTTCGCGCGCAGGCAAAGAAGCGTCTGAATTGAAGTGCTTATCCAGTCCAGCCATCACTTTGCGCCAGGATTCAGCATTCAACAAGCCCGGTGCATAAGCGATGTGGCAGGCAGCGCATTCTTTTTGCCACAAAGAATTGGCTGGCGCTTTAAGCGTGGTTTTGACATGACCTTCTCCGCCATGCCCTTCTCTGCCATGATCGTCGTCTGCCTGCGCGGCAGTAACCGTGATGCCGATTGCCAGCGAGACCGCGAGCATAAGGAAAATTTTGCGCTTTACATTAAACATAATCATTTCTCTCAAATTGTTCAGGGGAGTGCAGCATAGAATAACTAACTTAAGGGATGCTTATTTGCATCGAAGCGCATAAAATTTTTCGAACACTCGGTAGTTCAGGCAGAAATAAGGTAAATATCGTACCCAGGTTAAAATTTTTTGTTACCATTTATACTATGTAGCGGTGTTTTTTGTATGATAATGCCCGCCATTCAAATTCCATCCGGAAAATGTTTTTTAAACACCTTGGTTAAATCGATGAAAGTCTCAGCATGTCTATCCGTACTCCTTTAAGCCGTATGTTTTCTGCTACGCGACGCCTTGAATCAACGCTGTTGACTGCCGTGCGGTCGATATTTAACCCGGTGCTGATACTCACGCTACTCTGTAGCGCCTTGCTAACCACCGCTTGTAATAGCAAGGGAAGTTCCGCGCCACCACCGGTAGGTGGCATTTCTGTGGTCGCTGGCGAAAACCGTGCCACTATCAGCTGGGTTGCCGACCCTGGTGTTGAATATTGGCTGTTCTACGCGCCTGCGAGCAGCATTTCAACGACCAACTGGAATTCACTACCCTCGAGTTATGCTATCGTCAAAGCAGTTTCACCGCAAATCGTCACCGGCCTGGTAAATGACACGACCTATGCTTTCACCTTGAACGGCAGAATCAATGGCGGACCCGGTGGTTCTGGCACGCCTTCGGTAGCTACCGTACCGCGTATGGCCGGTAATAGCTGGAGCGCTGCCAGCGCTATCGGCGCTAATGATCTGCGCGCGGTGATGTCTGGTGCTACTACCGCAGCTACCGTGAATACTCCGGCAGGCATCATGTATGTCGCAGCCGGCGCCAATGGCACCATGTATTCGAGCAGCGATGCGATGTCCTGGACACCGATTAATTACACAATGACCAAGAACCTGTATGGCGCTGCCTATACCGGCGTTTATATGGTCGTTGGGGAAAGCGGTACCATACTCTATAGCACGGATGCCGTCACCTGGGCTACAGAAACCAGCGGAACCACCCGTGATCTCTATGCCATTGCCAGCAATAATGTAAACCTGTC
This sequence comes from uncultured Nitrosomonadales bacterium, assembly GCA_903876685.1. GTDB lineage: Bacteria > Pseudomonadota > Gammaproteobacteria > Burkholderiales > Gallionellaceae > Gallionella. The sequence continues at coordinate 10,395 of CAIRBC010000352.1, forward strand.
AGTGGCAGTCGGCGCCGCTGGAACGATTTTATATAGCGGTGATGGCAAGACCTGGTACAAGGCTGCAAACTCGGCAACCACCAACGACCTGCAGCATGTGGTTTATGGAACCAACGGAACCTGGGTGGCTGTCGGTGATGGCGGCACGATCGTCAAGAGTACCGATGGTAGCAATTGGCAGCTAGCGTCTTCAGGCACGGTTGCCAACCTAAAGGGCGTCAGTTTTGGCTATAGCGATAGCACCCTGCTCACCACTACCTTCGTCGCAGTAGGTGCTAGCGGAACAGTGCTCGCCAGCGCCGATGGAACCAGTTGGACGGTGCAAACACTGCCGACTGCGAGCACACTAAATGCGGTGAGTTACGGCTTGCAATTTGCTGCCGTAGGTGACAATGGCGTTATATTCACCAGCAAAAATGGCACTAGCTGGGTAGCTCAAACTTCCAATAGCCTCAGTAATTTATATGGGATCGTTCATTCGGCCGCAGGTTTTGCCGCCGTCGGAGCCGCTGGCACCAACCTGGTTGCCCAGTAGAACTTCAGCAAACCGCGATTCCCGCCCGGGCAAGAATAGCGAAATGCTGAGTTAAGCCAGTATCACCAACGCATACTCCATACTATCCGACAACGCGCGCCAACTGGCCTCGATGATGTTAGGGCTGGCACCGACCGTAGTCCAGGCGGTTTCGCCGCTTTGAAAATCCATCAGGACACGCGTTGGCGAAGCCGTACCCGTAGCACTATCCAGGATGCGCACCTTGTAATCGGTCAGACGTACCGATTCCAGAATCGGGTAGGCACCAATCAGGGCATCACGCAAGGCGGTGGCAAGCGCGTTGACCGGACCGTTGCCTTCGGCGGCGGTAAATTTAATTTCACCCTTCACCTTGATCTTGACCATGGCTTCCGCAAGCAGACTCCGTCCCTGGCGGCGCTCATTGATCACAAAAAAATCGATCAGTTCAAACGGTGCCACATAATCAGTACGCAACTGATGCAGCATCAGTTGCACGCTCGCCTCGGCGGCTTCAAAGGTAAAACCTTCATGTTCCAGTTGTTTGATATGATTCAGCACGCGCTGTGCCTCATCACGATTGAGATCAATGCCCATGGCTTGCGCCTGATAGACAATATTGCCGCGCCCCGAAAGTTCCGAAATCACCGAGCGCATCTCATTGCCGACCAAACACGGATCGATATGCTGATAACTATCGCGCGCCTTGAGCATCGCCGCCACATGAATGCCGCCCTTGTGTGCAAAAGCACTATGTCCGCAATATGGTGAATGTTCGTCGTATTTCAGATTCACCACTTCGGCGACATAGCGAGAAAGCGCGGTTAACTCACGCAGTCGTTCGGCCGAGACAACCGGATGATTCATCTTGAGTTGCAGGTTGGCGATGATGGTAATCAGATTGGCGTTACCCACCCGTTCCCCATAACCGTTGATAGTGCCTTGCAACTGCCGTGCCCCCCCGCGCACCGCTGCCAGCGAATTGGCGACTGCGCAACCGCTATCGTTATGACAATGCACACCAATCGGGATGCTCAAGCGTTGTGAAACGCTGCGCACAATTTCCTCAACCTGCCAGGGCAGACAACCGCCATTAGTCTCGCACAATACCAGCCAGTCGGCGTCTGCGGCAACCTCCAGCGTGGCCAATGCATAGTCAGGGTTAGCCAGGTATCCATCGAAGAAATGTTCGGCATCAAATATCACTTCGCGCCCTTTGGACTTCATATAGGCGACGCTCTCGCGGATCATGTTCAGATTCTCTTCAGGCGTGGTATTAAGCACATGGCTTACATGATAATCCCAGCTTTTGCCGACTAGCGTGACCGCAGGAGTCGCAGAATCCAACAGCGCCTGCAGATTGGCATCCTGCTCGCAGCGGGTATTTTTCAGGCGGGTGCTGCCAAAAGACGTCAACTTTGCCTCGCCTAAATCCAGCCTGCTGGCGCGAGCAAAAAATTCTGCATCCTTGGGATTGGAACCAGGCCAACCGCCTTCGATGTAATGTATGCCGAAATCGGCAAGCCGTTTGGCGATTACAAGTTTATCCTCGATCGACAAGGAAATGTCTTCGCGCTGCGTTCCGTCACGCAAGGTAGTGTCATATAGAAAAATTTTTGGCATTGTCTAGACATTAGTTAGTTGAACCATGATGACATTATCCCAGATAATCTCTCAACTCGTCATGGCTTACGCTTTCCGAGCTGACACAGCCTTAGCTTTAATCGCATCACCAAGCTATAATTACTTGACTAATTGGAGAACTATCATGTCCGAACAATTTACACGGATCGCGATCATTACCGGAGCGACCTCCGGTATTGGGGAAGCCACCGCAAGAAAATTTATAGCCAGCGGCTATGCTGTCGTGGGCAATGCCCGCCATGCTGAAAAACTTGAAATACTTGAGCAGGAATTGGGCAAGGCATTTTGCGGTGTTGCAGGAGATGCCAGCGAAAGCAGTGTTCTGGATCGGCTCTTTGCTGAAGCTATCGAACGCTTCGGCAAAGAAGCCGATATCGTCGTTGCAAACGCCGGGTGCGGACTGAAAGGGTCGGTCAAGGATGCTGATTTATCCAGATTCGAAGAAATGCTTAAATTGAATGTCACTGGCACCCTGACTTTACTGCAAAAGGCTGCACGTAAAATGATCGTTACCCAGCAAACCCTATATCCGAAGCAAGCCGCAGATATTGTGATCATCGGCTCGGTATCCGGGCGGCATATTTCACCCTTCAGCACCGTATACGGCTCTACCAAATTTGCGGTTCATTCCCTTGCAGAAGGACTACGCCGTGAGGTAGGAAGCAAAGGCATACGGGTGACGCTGGTTGAACCTGGCATTGTCCTCAGCGGATTTCAGGATACAGCAGGCTATGGAGATAATCATTTGCAAAAGTTTGAGGCTGAGTTTGGCTCCTTGTTACAGGGCGAGGATGTGGCGAATGCAATACACTTTATAGTGGCTCAACCGCCTCATGTTCATCTCAGTGACATCGTGATTCGTCCTACAGGCCAAGGTTATCCCTGATGAAATAGGCAACGGATGCGCAACTCAACAATGTTCTTGCATAATAATATCAATGATGTCGTTCAGTTCTGCTTCTGACATGCCTAAATAATTCAGCAGCATTGCGCCATTTGCCCGCCAGGTTGCATACTCTCGCATACGCAACGAATCACTCAGCGCTTCAGCGATCTGGGTGACGGCGATCAGTCCGCATACTTCGTCAGGCAGGCTTTCATTTGAGGAAAGCATGTCCAGGTTATGATGGTTCAGAATAGCCAAAGAGACAGTTTCTGATAGATTCCAGTTTTTTGACAGCAAATAACCTACGATCGCGTGATTTGAGTTATAGCGTACATCCTCAATATCAGTAATGACTGAACTACTGTCCATTTCTGCCAAACGCATAACACTATCATAATCTTTAAAGCGCTCCATCATCAGTGGCATACCGCAATCGTGAAACAAGCCTACGGTATACGCAACCGTATGGGAAATGCCAGGGACACGTTTGGCGATCATTACGGCAATCGTTGCCGTATTGACGGCTGTATCCCAGAAGTGATCCAGATTTACGCCTTTATTTCCAAGGGAGCTTCGTAACGATAATCCAGTCAAGATATTGACTGCATTATCAAAACCCAAGATCAGCACGGCTCGCTCAATGGAGTCTACCTTCTGTCGCAAACCAAAAAATGGGGAGTTGACTGTTTTGAGCATGGCGGCAGAAAGCACAACATCCTTGGCGACCATTCGAGCAATTTTCATCAGATCAGGGCTGTCTTTTCTACGCTCTTCCATCAATTCAGTGACGATGCCGGGACGAGGCGGGATCCGAATACTGGTGAGAATTTTCTCCGCAGCTGTTTGTGAGATTGAAGGCATTTTTGGTTGATTATTTGTGAGAGCAATAACGGTTATTATAAATTATGCTGCCGATTTTATTGAGCAGTAGTCAGCTAAACTTTACTCAACATCACCGCTTAAACGGCTTGATTCGAATCAATTGCCGACCGTAGTCATTGACAAATGGCATATTTGCGCGCAGCCTTCTCGATTATGCTAATCAATATTCTGCTTTGAATATGGCAAAGTACCTGGAGTCACTTATCCCTGATTAATCCTTTTTAGAATCGTCAAATTATTCATGGACTACTCTCGCAGCATACACCACTACCCAAGAAACAGGATAGTTTTGCTCTAATAGCCGTGCATTAATTAAGGAATTAGCTGGGTATGACTCAAATCGTTGATGATATGCTGCGGCAAGCTGCAGAATCGAGAGTCGCCCTCGCGGCTCTGTCAGAATACAACACACAACCTGCCGAGATACTGCTTTACGAACTTCAGGTTCACCGGATTGAACTGGAGATGCAAAACGAGCAATTGCGCCAGTCTCAAATTGAACTGGAGAAATCCCGTGACCGCTACGTGGATTTTTATGACTTCGCTCCCGTCGGTTATCTCACTCTCAGCCAGGAAGGGATGATCGACGAAATAAACCTCACCGCTGCCACGCTACTCAAGGTGAGTCGAAACAGACTACCCTACCAGCGCTTTGCCTCTTACATTGCTAGTGAAGACCGCGATCGCTGGCATCGCCATTTCGTTTCTGTGATCAAAACCGACAAATTAGTGTCTTGTGAGCTATCTTTCCAGCATGACCACAAACCACTCTTTTACGCTCATCTGGATTGTATGCGCCTGAAAAATGATGGCAAGAAAGACACCGTACGCATGATATTAACCGACATTACCGAGCGTAAAAAGTTGGAGAAGGCGCTGATGAAAAGCGAAGAGCGCTGGAAATTTGCGCTGGAAGGTTCAGGTGATGGTGTTTGGGATTGGAACATTCAAACAGGAGACACGCTATTTTCCAGACGATGGAAGGAAATGCTTGGCTTTACCGAAAATGAAATCGAGAACTACTCCTACGAATGGTTTAATCGTATACACCCGCAAGACAAAGCTATCGTGATGTCAGCCATCAAGGCGCATATCGATGGCAAGACACCTTCAGTGACGAGTGAGTTTCGACTGTTGTGCAAGGATGGCAGTTGGCTTTGGATACTTGGTCGCGGCATGGTGGTCAGTCGCGGCGCAGAAGGCAATCCTTTGCGTTTAGTCGGCACCCATTCAGACATCACCGAACGTAAGCAGGCTGAAGCCATGCTTGCCTTTCAAAATATTGAAAAAAGCAAACGTGCAGAAGAACTGGTGATTGCCAACACCGAACTTGCCTTTCAAAATTCCGAAAATAACAAACGTTCAGAGGAACTGGTGATTGCCAATACCGAGCTTGCCTTCCAGAACCGCGAAAAGGGTAAACGAGCTGCGGAACTGGTGATTGCCAATACGGAACTTGCGTTTCAAAACACCGAGAAAGGCAAGCGAGCAGCGGAACTTACCCTTGCCAACCAATACATGGAAGCTGCGAATATCGCCAAAAACCAATTTCTCGCCAACATGAGCCATGAAATTCGTACTCCGATGAACGGCGTGATCGGCATGGTAGACGTCCTGCAGACTACCGAACTCAACCACGCACAACAGCGCATGGTTGAAACAATTCACAAATCATCGCTGGCTTTGCTCAACATCCTCAACGACATTCTCGACTACTCGAAGATCGAAGCCGGTAAACTGGAGATCGAACATATTCCCACTCCTTTGCGGGAGATCAGCGAGGGTGTAGCACAATTAATGGCGACCACCTCGAACGTCAAAGGCATAGCGCTTTCGGTATTCGTTTCCCCCGCACTTCCAGAATGGATACTGTCAGACCCGACACGTCTACGCCAGGTGTTGCTGAATCTGGTCGGCAATGCAGTGAAATTTACCGCTAGCAGTGAGGGACATCCCGGAGTTGTCACCCTTCGACTCCTGCCCTGCACGCATAAGGATAACAGTCAATGCCTGAAAATAATCATCAGCGACAACGGCATCGGCATGAGCCCTGAAGTTCTGTCCAGATTGTTCCAGCCTTTTACTCAGGCTGACGGGAGCACTGCCCGGAAGTTTGGTGGCACCGGCTTAGGCTTGAGTATCACTCAGCGGTTGGTTGAGATGATGCATGGTAAAATCACCGCCCAAAGTGCCCTGGGCATAGGGTCAGAATTTACGGTTGAACTACCGATGCAGGAATCTCCTTCAGATCGAATACTTGCGTCCGAACCTAGCCTGGCAGGGTTACGCGTGATAGCCGTGACCACTGATCCATTTACCATACAGTTAATCGAGGGCTATTGCACTTCCGCCAATGCGAAGGTTCTTATGCAACCCACCTTGAATGAAGCGAGGAAGCTGCTAAAGCAACAAAATTTCTCTAACCAGACTGTAATGTTGCTGGATATTGATGACAGCACACCGGAAGCAGACTTACCTGAGAGCGTAGCTATCGTTCGATTGATCGAACGAAACAGGAGATCGCTCGCCACAGAAATCACCGTGCCCACCCATCCCTTGCTCTATCATGACCTGATCAAGAGTATTGCTCTTGCCAGTGGGCGATTGATCGTGACCGACAATCTTAACAGTCCCAACTGTAAAACCAGCCAGCCAGTCACCACCGTCGAACAGGCCTTTGCCGCCGGGCAGTTGATTCTGCTTGCAGAAGACAACGAAACCAACCGCGAGGTAATGCAGGAGCAGTTGCGTATCCTGGGCTATGCCAGCGAGGCTGCCAGCGACAGTGTCGCCGCACTGAAAATGTGGCGCAGCGGTCGTTATGCCCTGTTGCTAACCGATTGCCATATGCCGAACATGGATGGCTTTGAGTTAACTGAAATGATTCGGGCAGCCGAACCGGAAGGCTTGCATCTACCGATCATTGCCGTCACTGCCAACGTCATGCAGGGTGAAGTGGAGCGTTGCCTTGAGCATGGCATGGACGGCTATTTGTCCAAGCCGCTGCGACTCAAGGAGTTGGCAGCGATGCTGGAACACTGGCTGCCTAAAGACGCTCCGCCTTTAAAGCAAGATGGCGGTTACGTTGCTTCTTCCCTCATAGCCGAGGAATTACCCGAGCCATACGTCATCTTTGATGCTGCTACCCTGACCCGAATGCTGGGTGACAAACCCGCCATGCACCGCCGCATACTTGAGAAATTTGTTCCCAGTGCCAGTAAATTGGCGGCGGGCATCGTCACGGCCATGTCGTCTGAGCAAACCGGCATGGCGGCTGATCTGGCACACCAACTGAAGTCCGCTGCACGCATGGTAGGCGCTTTGCAACTGGGAAATCTGTGCGAAGAACTGGAAGAGGCGGGTCATGCTAAAAATTATGAAGCATGCCGCACACTGGTCAATCGCGTAGAAGCTGCATTCCTTGCAGCCGTAATCCGAATCAACCAGAAATTAGAGAAATAGGAGAAATAGGGAACAGCCCCCGATTATTTCATCAGCGCAAACGTCGGGTTACGGCGCAAAAAACTCGCCTCACCCGACCGCCTACTGAGAAGCAGTGTACGCATCGATTTTTCTCAGGTCAGGAAAGCACTATGATTCTACCCGGTTTCATGCGCTCCCGATCCTTATGGCATACCAGTGAAGGCGGCAATCACCTCAGACTTATATTTTTCACAGGTGGCTCGAAAATTGCATAAATTTTAGTACACATTTTATTTCTGACTGACAATTATGATGACTTCACTCGCCAGTCTAATGGGGCGATTATCGGTATCTCGCAAACTGTTGCTGATCTATCTCCTCGATCTAAGCGCCGTGATCTTTATCACTTCTATTCTCATCGATGAACAATTTATTGCAATCGATTTTGCTCGCAAGGAGCTGCAAGGAACCGCCTATATCGCCAGCATTCGTGAAATCCTTTTTAATATCGTTGCGACTCATGACAGCACAGAAGTGGTCAATGTTGCACCATTACTAGGCGAACTTGAATATGCTGAGCACGAATATGGTCAGAATATGGATAGCGCCGCCGCCAACGAGATTTTGCGCACCTCGCTGGCCAGCTTGAGCACTAACGTTGCCAAGCAGAAAAAAAATCGCGATTCTTTTCACCCTGCTTTCATCGCAGGACGCAAATTGCTGTCAAAACTCGGTGATCAATCCAATCTGATTCTTGATCCGGATCTCGACAGTTATTACACGATGTCACTCGCCGTTCTGCGTTTTCCTGAATTGCTGGAGAGAATGCTGATCTACGCCCCGGTCAGACCCGGTGCCGACAAGACTCAGCATCTGATCGAAAAGGGCCGACTTGAGGCACTCCGGGATGCAATCAAATCCGATTACAGCGCTGCCTATGCAGGCAACCCCTCCCAAACACTACTCGGTGAAACAGATGTGAGTCGCATTGCGCTACTGAAGGCACTGAGCGAACTGGTGCTTGCTGACCCGGAGGACAGAGACCGCATTCCCGCACTGCTCGGGTCGGCTATCATAGCAACTCATGAGGCATGGAAGGCGACAGCGTACAGTCTCGATAAACTGCTGCAAGCCCGGGTTAATCTGCTGTTCCAGCGGATGTGGCTGCACTTGGGAATGGCAGCCTGCTTGCTATCCATTATTCTATTTCTGGTTTTCTTTGTGGCGCGTCTGATTGCGCTGCCACTGCGCCGTCTGGCCGAGGTGGCAAATCGCGTGCAGGAGAGCAGCGACTATAGCCTGCGCGCAGAATGGCGCAGCCAGGACGAGATCGGACAACTTGTTTCTGCGTTCAACACCATGCTGAAGCAACTCAACAGAGAGCGACTGATTCAACAGGAGCTGGCAGCGCAGGCGCGGGCGGCAGAAGCTCAGCGTGAATTGATTGAAGCGATCCCTATTCCGCTGCTGGTCACGACAGTGCCGGATCATCATATTATTCACGCCAACGCGCCAGCAGAAGCCTGGGTAAATACAGCACAGGATAATCCCTGGGCGACCTGCCTTGAGCATGGCACGCGCGCCCGTTTGTTCCAGCGACTTGCCGATGAAGGGGCTGCGCACGAATTCGAGGTTCGCTGGAAAGGTCCGCTAGGTGTTTCGTGGGCGCTGATCTCTGCGAGTCGATTGCGCTACCAAGGGCAGGATGCTGTGCTCACCACCTTTTCTCCCATCAATGCGATCAAACGACTGGAAGCTCGATTGCAGCTCTGGGCGACCATTTTCGAGGCCACTTCCGAGGGCATTCTGGTACTGGATCGTAAGAAGACTATCCTGTTGGCCAATGCAGCCATGGCAAGAACAACAGGCTACCGGCTTGATGAACTGGTCGGACGTGAATTGGGCTTCCTCCACGCGGAACGATCCAAAGCCGACTACGAGAGCGCATTTTTCCAGGATGGGAATATTTGCGGAGCCTGGCAAGGGGAGTACTGGCTTAACAAAAAAAATGGCGAGCAATCCCCGCAGTGGCTGGTCATCAACACCGTGCGAGACGAACGTGGCGAGTTTAGCAATACCATCGCGCTGTTTGTAGACATAACAGAACGTAAAGCACAGGAAGAAAAAATTCGTCATCTGGCACACCACGATGCACTGACCGGCCTGCCCAACCGTCTGTTATTCGACGAACGACTCAAGATGTCGCTACAACAGGCGGATCGACACGTCGAGCGGGTTGCGTTACTCTTCATTGACCTGGATCGCTTTAAGTTCATCAACGACTCACTGGGGCATCACGTGGGAGACGGGTTACTGCAATCCATCTCACAGCGACTGGTGGAAGCGGTACGGGTAGGAGATACCGTATCTCGCCTGGGAGGTGATGAATTCGTGGTTATCCTCAATATCGTTGAAGATGCCCAGGAAGTTGCGCACATTATTGAAAGACGGTTAACGCCACTCATTCTTCAGACCCATAATATTTGCGATATCGCGTTACACATCTCTTGCAGTGTAGGCATTGCCATTTATCCCGACGATGCCGATTCGGGCGAACTGCTGATGCGCAACGCCGATACGGCGATGTATGCGGCGAAGTCGAAAGGGCGCAACAACTTCCAGTTTTTCAACGAAAACATGAACAAAACGGCTACAGAACGTCTGAACCTGGAAACCCATCTTCAGCACGCTCTGGAGAAACGTGAATTTGAATTGCATGTTCAACCCATCGTTGATGCCAAAACAGGTGAACTTCAATCGGTCGAGGCATTGCTGCGCTGGCGCAATCCTGATTTGGGTTTGATTCCGCCAGACCGATTCATCCCGATTGCCGAGGAAAATGGAAAAATTCACGAAATTGGTCACTGGGCACTTGCAGAAGCTTGCCGCCTGCATATGCATTGGCTGAAGACCGGTCTGGGAGTCGTACCGATCGCCGTCAATGTTTCCGTCGAACAGTTTCGTCACGGCGACTTTGTTGAGATCGTTGCTAAGGTGCTGGAGCAAAGCGGGATGTCGCCCCGGTCTCTGCATCTGGAATTGACTGAGTCGCTGATGATGACAGAAAGCGAAAATACCCTGAAGGAAATTCAACGGCTCAAATCTCTAGGCGTCTTGCTGTCGCTTGATGATTTCGGTACCGGATATTCAAGCCTGAGCTATCTACATCGTTTTCCGATCGACAAGCTGAAAATTGACCGGAGTTTCGTTAGAGATATGATAGAAGACCCTGCTGATCTTGTAATTACCAGAGCCATTATCGGACTTGGGCACGCCCTGAGCCTGCGCGTGGTCGCAGAAGGTGTTGAGCACGATGAAGAATTAAAGGTACTTCGAATGGCCGGTTGCGACGAAGTTCAGGGCTACCTGTTTTCCAGACCCATGCAGGCAATTGAATTCGAGAATTGGCTGGCTGACTGGCGGACTACAAGTTGCACCGGGCAGTTTTCCCAGTTGCCTGGCATTTAGTATCAACCACGCAAATGTCCGGTTACGGCGCAAAAACGTGCCTAATCCGTCCTACCGACTTTTATTCAGTGTAGAGGTGGAATAATGGTGCAAGGCTCGCAGATTCCCTCAATCTACCGCAAATCTGCGGTGAAACCATGTCTTCATGTAATAGGTCAGTATCAGGTAGGTGATGAGCATCAGCGTGATCAGCAACCCATATAACAGCGGCAGCGGCGTAAAGCCCAGCGCACGCGCAAAAGGTGAATAAGGCAGCCATATTCCGCTACCACAGATCGCCAGACTGGTCAGCATCAGGGGCAGACTCGCCCGACTTTCAAGGAATGGAACCCTGCCTGTCCTGATGATGTGAATGATTAAAGTTTGCGAGAGCAGCGACTCGACAAACCATCCGGTCTGGAATAGTGAGGCTTTTTCCACGCTATTAGCCTCGAAAATATAAACCATCATCAAATACGTTGCATAGTCAAAAATTGAGCTGATCGGGCCAACGAACAGCATGAAGCGGGTGATGTTTTGTATTTCCCAGCGGCGCGGCTGCTTCAAATATTCTTCATCGACGTTATCCGTGGAAATCGCCGTCTGAGAGAAATCATAGAGCAGATTATTCGTCAACACCTGAACCGGTGCCATCGGTAGAAAAGGCAACCAGGCACTGGCGCCGATCACGCTCAACATATTGCCGAAGTTTGAACTCGCTCCCATGCGAATATATTTGATGATATTCGCAAAGACTTTCCTGCCTTCGATCACACCACAGTCGAGCACCAGCAGGCTTTTTTCCAGCAGGATAATATCAGCAGATTCCTTGGCAATATCGACTGCGGTATCCACTGAGATGCCGACATCTGCCACCTTGAGCGCCGGGCCGTCGTTGATGCCGTCACCCAGAAAACCGACGACATGCCCCTTGCTCTGCAGCGCCTCGATGATAGTCGCCTTCTGTGTGGGGGATAGTTTGGCAAAAACCTGCGCCTGCTCGGCAACTTCGGCAAGTTGTGCTGCTGAAAGTGTTTCTATCTCATGCCCCAGCACAAACCGATCCACATGCAACCCGACTTCCTTGCAGACTTTGCGCGTGACAACTTCGTTATCGCCCGTGAGAATTTTAACCTGCACGCCATGAGCGCTCAATTCCGCTATCGCCTGCCTAGCCGTTTCCTTGGGCGGATCAAGGAACGCGATGTAACCCACCAGCACCAGCTCTTGCTCGTCCTTGACCGAGTAAGCGATTTGCCGGTTGTCAATTTCCTTGCAGGCAATGGCGATCACGCGAAAGCCATCTTCATTCAATTCGCGGCTCACCGTCTTCAGTTGCTGTAGATGGCCTTCATCGAGTTCGAAGCGCTCATCCCCCGCTTCACCGTAAGTTGAGACGCTATAAACTTCTTCGACGGCACCTTTGCAAATCAACAGGTGCCGACCTTGTGCTTCGACGACTACGGACATGCGTTTGCGAATAAAGTCGAAGGGAATCTCGTCAATCTTTAGATAATCGCTGGAAGGTTTCAGTATTTCGTGTACTTCTCGATGCTTGAGCACCGCCACATCCAGCAGGTTTTTCAGGCCGGACTGGTAGTAGCTATTTAGGTAAGCGAACGCGAGTACCTTTTCGCTTTCCACACCATAAATATCCACATGCTTTTCCAGGATGATCCTGTCCTGAGTGAGCGTTCCTGTCTTGTCGGTGCACAGCACATCCATCGCTCCCAGGTTCTGGATGGAATTAAGGCGTTTCACGATCACCTGCTGTTTTGCCATGGCGAGTGCGCCTTTGGCGAGGTTGACAGTGACCAGCATCGGCAACATTTCCGGGGTTAACCCGACCGCAACCGCAACCGCAAACAACAGCGCCTCGATCCAGTCGCCTTTGGTTAAGCCATTGATGATAAACACCAGCGGTGCCATCACAAAAATGAAGCGAATCATCAGCCAGGCAAACTGATTAACCCCTTTGTCAAAACTGGTGAGAATGCGCTCTCCGGAGATGATCGCCGCCAACCGGCCAAAATAAGTACGCGCTCCCGTGTACACGATCACACCAGTGGCCGTTCCGCTGAGCACATTAGTGCCCATGAAACACATATTCGGCAGTTGCAAGGGATCCTTGATCGCTTCATTTGCCGCCGCTGCAAACTTCTCAACCGGTAGCGCCTCACCGGTCAAGGTAGCCTGATTCAGGTACAAATCCCTGGCGGTCAGCAGCAACAAATCTGCCGGCACCATATCACCCGCACTCAAATGGACAATATCGCCCGGAACGAGCTGCAAGATCGGGATTTCAAGCAATTTTGATCCTGACGGCACTGAGCCACTGCTGACTTCGACCCTATCAACCGGCGACTTTCGTAATACACTAGCGGTAATATGTACCATCACACGCAGTGCTTCGGCCGCATTACCGGAACGTCGTTCCTGCAAGTAGGCTAAAGAAATGCTCAAAACCACCATAAAGTAAATGATGAATGCCGCTTCCCGGTCGCCCATCAGCAGCGAAATCGATGCCAGTGTCAGCAATAAAAGATTCAACGGGTTTCGCAGGCGTTGCAAAAGCTGGAAAATAATGCTTTTCTTGACCTCACGAGCCACCGCATTTGGTCCAATTATTATGAGTCTGGACTCGGCTTCGTCCACAGATAAGCCGCTTGCCGAGCTATTGAGTCTTTCTAACAACTGCCCGCCAGCCAGTCGCGCGATCTCGAGCAGCTCTGCGATTTTTTCGGCCTTGTGAAATTCACCCTCGGATGCAGTTTTCATGTCCTGACCCTTTATGCAAAGCGCAGCGCATCATACACCACTGGCAGACTACAAAAAGTCGGCTAAAATATCGGCATTGCAAATCTTTCACAGCGCTAATGAACATTTAATTTGATCGGGTATTTGACTTGAAAATACAGGGAGTCCGGAAATGAAAGTGGTTGCTTGCTATAGCATGAAAGGCGGTGTCGGGAAAACGGCTACTTCAGTCAACCTTGCCTATTGGGCTGCCAAATCCGGGTTGAAAACATTGCTGATTGACCTGGATCCACAGGGCGCTTCGTCTTTTTATTTCAATATCAGCCCATCTCCAAAAAAATGGGCAGTGCGCTTTTTCAAGGCTTATGAAAACTTGGTGAAAAACCTCCAGACCAGTGAATTTGAAAATCTGGATATTATTCCGGCACATCTGAGTTTTCGAGGTTTTGATGCCTTATTGTCTGGCTTGGAAAATCGTAACAAACGCTTGAAACGTGTTTTAAAAGGCTTCGATGCAGATTATGAACTGGTGATACTGGACTGTCCGCCGTCTATCGGTTATCTTTCTGAATCGGTATTTATCGCCGCTGACATTATCTTGGTGCCTGTGATACCCACCACGCTTTCAGAACGTACTTTTGAACAGTTAATCACCTTTTTTGAGGAAAACGACTATCCAATCGATAAAATTATGCCATTTTTTTCGATGGTTCAGGCGCAAAAAACCTTGCATCAGTCAACCATGCAAAGCATGTTGGCCAGATACCGGCAGTTTTTAAGTGTTACTATTCCCTATTCGGCGGATATAGAAAAAATGGGGGAGCACCAGGCACCTGTCGATGTATTTGCAAAATCCAAGCCGGCCAATGGCGCGTATATTGAACTTTGGGGTGAAGTTTCAAAAGCGCTTAAACAATAACCATGACCAGACAGTCGATTTTAACCTACCGTACACACTATTTTTACTATCAATTATTCAGGAGTTAACCTATGTCAGCAGATGGATTTCATGTACACGGCCCGCACGATCACGAATTGGAACATGCTCAGCACGCGGGTCATGCGGGGCATGCCACGGGCGGCATGACCAATCAAATTGCCATGTTCACCGCGATCATTGCCACGATTGGCGCTATTTTTTCGTATATGGCAGGCCTAACTCAGGCCAATGCAGGACTGTACAAGAATAATGCGGCGATCACCAAAACCGCAGCAGCCAATCAGTGGAACTACTACCAGGCAAAAAGCACGAAACAAGCACTGGCGGAACTGGCGCGCGATCTTGCGCCCACTAGCAAGCAAGCAGTTTATCAGGCGAAGGCCGAGCGCTACGAAAAAGAAAAAGCAGAAGTCAAGATTGCTGCGGACAAATTGGAAGCTGAGGTGACGCAGTGGGATAAACAAAGCGACGAGCAGATGCATCACCACCACCGCTGGGCGCAAGCTACCACCGTTTTACAGGTAGCCATTGCGCTCGCGGCCATCGCCCTGATGACCCGAAGGAAATTACTTGAATACCTGATGTTCGGTGCCGGAGCTGTAGGGTTGGGCGTGGGCGTGATGGCCGCTTTACATTTCTAGCGGTTGATTGAAAAGTCTGACTATCAAGCCTGCCGAATATATACAGGCCTCTGAGAATCCTCAAAACATCTATTGGACAAAAATGGTTAAATGAACCGTATTTTCAAGTTTTATTTAACCATTGCTGGCTATGGCGAGACAATGCAAAGCAACCGCACCAGTAAATCGCCGCAATAAAAAGATAGCCTTCCAGATAGAAGGGGCGCCAGTTGGGGTCGCCAGAGAGCGAAAGCGTTAACGCGCCAGTCAACTCATAGAGGCCGACTACGGTTACCAGCGAAGTCTCCTTGAAAATACTGATAAAGCTATTGATGAGCGAGGGCAAGGTGGCTCGCAGTGCCTGAGGCAGGATGATATGCCAGCGCACTTGCCAGGGACGCAACCCCAGACTGGCGGCCGCTTCGAGTTGCCCTGCGGGGATCGACTGCAACCCCCCGCGCAGCACTTCTGCCAGATAAGCCGCTAAAAAAAATGTAATGCCGAGCAATACCCGTATAAAAACATCCATACTATAGCGTGAGGGTAGTAATAATGGAAAAATAAAGGCGGCAAGGAACAACATCGACACCAGCGGGATGGAGCGTATCAGTTCGATATATAGCGTGGACAAGGCACGAATTACCGGCAACTGGGAACTGCGACCGAAGGCCAGCAAAATTGCCAGTGGAAAGGCGCCGGCAATACTGCCGATGGTCAACAGCAAGGTCAGCGGCAATCCGCCCCAGCGACTGCTTTCAACCAGTGCTAGCCCGGCAAAGCCCCCGCGCAGCAAGACAAAACAAAACAACATCACCAGCAACCAGGCCAGCGCCAGACGGCTATAGTCCGCAAAACGGCGACAGCTGACAATTATCGACAACAGCAAGATACCGACCACCAGCATTGGCCGCCATTGCTCCTGATAGGGATACCGGCCAAACAGAATGACCCGGTATTTTTCAGTGACCACTCCCCAACAAGCACCCTGAGCGACGCGACAGGCTTCAGCGTCAGCCCTGAAAACGGCCTTGAACAACAACCAGTCCAACACGGCAGGCAAGCAGTAAGCCGAAGCAACACAGAACAGTAAGGTAATCAAGATACTGGCTTTATCGGCAAACAGATTGACTCGCAACCAATTTGTAAATGCAGAGGGAATAACAGCGTTATTCATCCTCAACGTTCCACTATTTGAAATTTACGGTTCAGCCAGTTCATGATGACCGACAGCAGCAAAGACAGCAGCAGATAGGTGATAATGATTAGAAAAATGCACTCGGCTGCATGTCCGGTCAGGATTAACGAGGTGTTGGCAATCGAAACCAGATCCGGGTAACCGACGGTAATCGCTAGCGAAGAAGACTTGATCAGGCCGGAAAACTGATTGGTGGCTGGCGGAATGATCACCCTTAGCGCTTGCGGAAACAGAATGTGACGCAAGATTTGCTGATGCGTCAAGCCCAGCGCAGCCCCCGCCTCGACCTGTCCGTGTGGAACAGATTCCAGGCCTGCACGGATGTTTTCGGCAAGATAGGCGGCGGTATACAGCGTAAGCCCGAACAGCACCGTCAGAAACTCTGGTGTGAGCCTTGCACCTCCCGCAATGTTAAACGGGTTGCGACTGGGGAAATCCCACGTCAGACTCAGCCCTATGGGAATGGGGAAGGAAAGTCCACTTTTGCTCAAATAACAATGACCCAAAAATTGCCACGCCTCGGCAGGCAGCAGCGTGGTCAGCAGAAAATACCATGCCAGGAATTGCAACAGCAGCGGAATATTGCGGAATATTTCCACATAGCTGATACATAAGCCACGCAGCAGGATATTTTTGGACAGTCGGCCGAAACCCAGCGCCAACCCCAGCACAGCACTCAACACTATTGCCAACAGTGCAACACGCAAGGTATTGGCCAGACCTGCGGCAAACGCCTGCCAGTAAGGACTGCCCGCCTCAAAATCATATACGCCTTCACCGATGCCAAAACTTGCCGGCTTAGTCAGAAAGTCAAAGCCGCTAACGATATTTTTTGCCTGCAAGTTGCTGGATAACATACTGACCAGATAGGTCAGCACTAGCAGCAGACCGACGATTACCCCCGCCTGAATCAGCCAGTCTTTAATATATGCTTGTCTCAGCCAGCCCAGCCTCATTTTCTTGATGTGCATGACTAGCGAATCGGTGGCGCATAGATTAAACCGCCATGTGTCCATAATCGGTTTGCACCGCGTGAAAGTTTTAGCGGGGAGCCACTACCCAGATTACGCTCGAAAATATCTCCATAATTTCCGACCGCCTGGATGGCACGATAAGCCCACGCCCGATCCAGACCGAGCAATTTACCGATATCATCGGCATTGCCCAACAGCCCCTGCACTACTGCATTCCCGTGCTCTTTCTGCGTGTCGAGATTAGCCTGTGTTAGTTGTTCCTCTTCTGCCACGATCAGTGCATTTACCACCCATTTCACGATCGCAAACCATTCGTCGTCGCCGCGTCGCACGGCGGGCGACATCGGTTCCTTGGAAATCACTTCTGCTAAAACCAGATAATCGCCCGGATTGCGGGTCTCCCTTTGCAGGATGGCCGCAAGGCTGGAAGCATCGGTGGTATAGGCCTGACAGCGCCCGGAGAAAAATGCCTTCAGCGATGCTTCAAAATTCTCGAACACCACCGGCCTGAATTTCATCTTTTGTGCCCGAAAATAATCATTCAGGGTTTTCTCCGAAGTAGTGCCGGATTGCACACAAATATCGGCATGACTCAACTGATGGACAGCGCTAATGCCGGTTTTTTTCGCCACCATGAAGCCCTGTCCATCATGATAGACAATCGAAGTGAAATGAATGCCGAAAGAAGCATCGCGGCTCAGCGTCCAGGTGGTATTGTGCGACAGCACATCGATTTCGCCGGATTGCAACGCGGGAAATCGCTGCTGTGAACCCAGCGGCACCCATTTTACTTTACGCGCATCTCCCAGCGTCGCCGCCGCCAGCGCCTTGCAGATATCGACATCCAGCCCATGCCATTCGCCCTTTGAGTCCATAGCAGAAAATCCCGCCAGTCCGGTACTCACGCCACAGCTAATCACTCCGCGCGCCTTGATACCGTCCAGTGTTTTGCCTGCCAATACCGGCATCGATGTCAGCATACTGGCTACCAGCATCCAGCGAACTATTTTTCTCAAGCTGCAGAATCCTGTCGAGAAAATGTTTGTTGAAACAAAAAAGCAATCATTACGCCGCATTGACTGCAAGCTCCGCCGGGCAACTTCCGGGATTGACCGGTTCAGCCAGCAAATCCCCTTGAGCTAACTCGATGCCTGCGTGTTGCGTAACCCTGAGTTCGGCAGGGGATTCAATCCCTACCGCGATCACTTTGGCACCCAGGTCGCGAATGATGGTTACCAAGCCGGGTAAAATGCGTTGTAGTTTGTCATTCTGGGTAGCGAGGTGAATAAGTTGCCTGTCCAACTTGACGTAATCGGGTGCCAGCGCGCAGATTCGTTCAAGATTAAGATGTTCTTTACCGAAATTATCGATCGCAATTTTGTAGCCGCGTGCTCGATAGTTCTCGATTGCGGCAGCTAGCAAATTAGCCTTGCTCACTGTACTTTCGTTGATTTCAATCACCACATTACTGGTAGTCACATGATGGTTGTGCAACACCTGCTCAAAAACCTTGCCATGCGAGTTCACTGCCACCAGTAATTCTGCATGCACATTAAGAAATAACAGGCCATTGCTACTCCCCATATTCAGAAAATTCAGCGTATGCAGGGTGCGGCACAAACGGTCAAATTTCACCACTCGTTCATAAAGCAGCGCCTGTTTGAAGGCGGTCAGCGGCGCAACAGGAGCGCCTTTCTGATCATAGGCGCGCAACAAGGCCTCATATCCCAGAGTCGACTGATCGCGTAAATCGATGACAGGCTGAAAGGCACTAGATAATTGCAGCTTGCTGAAATTGGCACGCACCTCATCACCGCGAACGTCCAGCTTATAATCGTCTGCCAGTTGCAGCGTATCGCGCAATTCATTTTGCAACGCATTCAGGCGATGTAACGTAGGCATACTAACTTATTTCCTGGTGTAAATCTGGTCAAACAGACCACCATCCTTGAAATGCTCGGTTTGTGCCTGCTTTGCGCTGCCAAACACTTCACTCACGGTAAACAGTTTCAGGGGGGGCAAAGTGCTGAGATATTTGCGTGCAATAGTGGCATCGCGCGGCCGGAGTTCAAATTTTGCAGCTATTTCCTGCGCTTCTGGCGAGTACAGGTTCTGTAAATAGGCTTCAGCTACCTTGCGTGTGCCCCTTTTGTCCACCACCTTGTCCACGATACTTACCGGCAGATCCGCCACTATGCTGATCGGCGGATAGATCAGATCAAACTTGTCGGCACCATACTCCTGTTTAATCAGTCCGATTTCATTTTCAAACGTCACTAGCACATCGCCTATCTCGCGCTGCACAAAAGTGGTGGTCGCCCCACGCCCTCCTGTTTCCAGAATGGGTACATTGGCAAATATTTTCGCGACCAAATCTTTTGCCTGCTCGGCTTTGCCACCTTGCTTGATGACGGAACCCCACGCCGCCAGATAAGCATAGCGACCATTACCGGAAGTCTTGGGATTAGCGATGATCACGGACACCCCCGGTTTAGCGAGATCGTTCCAGTTTTTGATGCCCTTGGGATTCCCCTTGCGCACCAGCAAAACAGAAGTCGAGCTAAACGGCGCGCTGCCATTAGGCAATCGCTCTGCCCAATTGGCCGGAATCAATTGTTTTTCTGCCAGTACATCAATATCAATCGATTGATTCATGGTCACTACGTCCGCTTCCAGCCCATCCACTACCGCCCGCGCCTGTTTGCTGGAACCGCCATGCGATTGATTGATGACCAGCGTGTCGCCCGTTTTTGCTTTCCATAACGGGATGAATAACGCGTTGTAGTTTTTATAAAATTCGCGCGATACATCATAGGATGCATTTAAAATTTTCGTCTCGGCAGCAAACGCCGATGCTGAAAACATCGTGGCAAGCGCCAGACTCAGGCAGGCCTTCTTCAATAAATTTCTCATATTTCAGGTTAACTCTGGTTAGTTTTTTAAAGTGATGACAGAACCGATTTTAGCTTGCACTGCCCGAACCACACATTCTAGCAATGGTAATAATAGGTTAAAAGCAAGAAATATTCATTAGCTAATTCAACAAAGCCGCAGTGCCATGGTTGTGCTTTGACCTAGTTTACCCTAAGGCGCGCAAGCTGTGGCTATTGACCTGCAGCTTGATCAGTTTATTTTTACTGAGACCTGCAGCATCCTTCATTTCTCGGTTTACACTTTACGCAATTACCAATGAGGTTAAAGGGTGGTAGAAGATCTCCTAGACTCATGAGTCTTACCGTAGGGTGCGCTTGCGCACCATTTGTGCTGACTTGAGACATTAAACCTAAAAAACTCTGCTGATAAATTTATCCTAATTTATC
>CAIRBC010000353.1 GCA_903876685.1 uncultured Nitrosomonadales bacterium
AATACTGCCTGACTGATGTGCAGGCTCTCCCGCAAGCGCCTGATCATTTCTGCCGTGTAGGCTGGCGGTGGCAGGCATTGTGTTTCAAAGTCACGCAATGTTTGCTTGTTCACAGCACCGATGCCATGTAAACCACGCATCGCTTCCAATGTTTCGTTAATCATTCGGCTCATGTTTCACCTCCATTAATTCGTTGGCATTCAATGCGGTTTCAATCTGAGTGCTATTGAGTGCAACCAAGTTGCTCGCAAGACTCTGGTAAATTCCCAGCTCCCGCTGGGTAATATTGTCGCGGTCACTCTTCTCAAATCCGAAAAGGAAATACAACGTTCCAGCGAAGCGTGTGGCCAGAAGAGTGCGCGTACCTCCGCTTTTGCCTCGCCCGGTAGCGCCACCCGTTGCTTGAATAGGTTACTACCCAGATCCACATCAATTAACCCGCGCTCGATATCAGCGACTGCCTTCAACAGGGCGGAGTCAGTTATACCGACTTTGCCAGCCCAACGATCAAATACCCGTGTTTTGAAAACTCTCATAGTTAATTATAGCACTCAGTGCAATACAAAAGCCAATGACCTGCGCCACTTTGAAAAATATTGGCTAACTTGAATAGCTAAATAACCATTAGCCAATTTACATCGCGCTTTTGCTTGTTGGCTGCATCAATTATACTTAGATAATTAGAGTATACCCATATTGGCTACCTACCTATGAAGATTGCCCGCATATATCTCCGTGTCAGTACCTAAGAACAAGATCTCACGCGCCAAGCTGATATCGAACACAGCACTCGGGCGGCTGGCTACTACATCGCCGGCGTTTATCGGGAAAAAGCCTCAGGCGCCAGAGCTGATCGCCCTGAGCTACTGCGGATGATCGCAGATCTTCAAGTGGGTGAAGTCGTAGTCGCCGAAAAGATTGACCGCCTCAGCCGATTACCTCTGGCTGAGGCTGAAAAAATCGTGAATTCAATTCGTGCCAAAGGTGCGAAGCTGGCTGTGCCAGGATTAGTTGATTTGTCCGACATTGCAGCGGATACCGATGGCGTAGCCAGGATCGTGCTGGAGTCGGTACAGAAATTACTGCTTAAGCTGGCGCTGCAAATGGCCCGTGACGACTATGAAACTCGCCGCGAGCGTCAGCGCCAAGGCGTCCAACTTGCCAAGGTTGCTGGCAAGTACACAGGCCGCATCGTCGATGCCGCAACCCATCAGCGTATCGTTGCATTACGCGGTGCAGGTCAAACCATAAAGCGTACTGCAGAGCTGGCCGGGTGTAGCGAGAGCCAAGTCAAGCGGATATGGGCAATCTATCAGGCATCTAATGGACATTGCGATGGTGAAAAGAAATAAATTACTGGCCATTCTCTCGAAAGTCGAGCAATTCGCCCTATACGGTCTGCCCGACTTCGATGATGGGCAGCAACTGGAATATCTATCGCTGACCGAGGCTGAACTGGCGCTCGCCTGCAGTCGTCCTGGCCTGCACGTGCGAGCCTACTGCGCATTGCAGATCGGCTACTTCAAAGCCAAGCACGCTTTCTTTCGCTTTACTTGGGACGACGTGCAGGACGATTGCGCCTTCGTCCTGACTCGCTATTTCAATGACCAGACGTTCGAGCTGCGTGCTATTACCAAGCACGAACATTACGCACAACGTGCCATGATTGCGAAGCTATTTGGCTACCGGCTATCGTCAACGGACTTCCTGCCAAAACTCGTGCACCAAGCCAACCAGATTGTTCGGCGAGATGTCTCTCCCGGTTTCATCGTGGCCGAATTGATCGCCTATCTCAACGAGCACAAGATCGTCCGGCCTGGCCACACGACTTTGCAGGAACTGATCAGCGAGGCGTTATCGACTGAACGTCGGCATCTGGGCGAACTACTCGAAAAGGTGCTGGACGAGAAGGCCTAGGCCGCGCTGGCTCAACTTCTGGTGCGCGACGACACCCTGTCCGAACTGGCCGCCCTCAAGCAGGACGCCAAGAGCTTTGGCTGGCGACAAATGGTGCAGGAACGGGAGAAGCGTGCAAAGCTCGAGCCGTTATATCAATTTGCCAAGACACTACTGCCCAGGCTTGCGATCTCACAGCAAAATCTGCACTATTACGCGAGCATGGCCAATTTCTATACCGTCTACGACCTGCGCCGCCTCAAACCCGAGCAGACACATTTGTATTTGCTGTGCTATGTCTGGCAGCGTTATCGGCAATTCACCGATAATCTCGTTGATGCTTTGGGCTACCACATGAAGCAGCTCGAAGACGAGAGCAAGATGCGATCGAACAAGCAATTCGTCACTGAACAGATACGTCGGCAACAGGAAACACCGCGAGTCGGACGTTTGCTGTTGCTCTACGTCGACGACACTGTCGCCGATGCCACGCCTTTCGGCGACGTGCGCCAGCGCACGTTCAAGATCATGCCGAGGGATGCGCTGCAAATAGCTGGCCAACGCCTCAGCGTGAAGCCCGGGAGCAAGCTGGCGTTGCGCTGGCAGGCCGTCGACAGTTTTGCCGAGCGCATCCGGCATCACTTGCGGCCGCTTTACGGAGCACTCGAATTTTCCACAGTAGTGCCGGATAACCCGTGGCTTGTGGCGCTTTCCTGGGTAAAGGGCGTATACGCGAAACAGCAACGACTGTCGCAACGTCCGCTTGCCGAATGCCCTGAAGCGACACTGCCCAAGCGTCTGCGCCCCTATCATTGACGTTCGATGCGGATGGAAAACCAATGGGCTTACATGCCGACCGCTACGAGTTCTGGCTTTATCGCCAACTCAGAAAGCGCTTCAAGTCCGGGGAGATTTATCTGGGCGACAGCCTCCAGCACAGGTGTTTTACTGACGAACTGGCCTCCCTCGATGTGAAGGCAAGTGTACTAGATCAGTTGGACATTCCCTGGCTGCGCCAGCCAATCGAATCTCAACTCAAAGCGCTGACGGCAGAACTCCATGAACAGTGGCTGTCGTTCAACCGTGAGTTGCGTCAAGGAAAGTTGAAGCATCTCGATTACGATAGCGAGCGCAAGACGCTGACCTGGCACCGACGCAAGGCCAACAACGATGTCGCCAAACAGGACAGTTTCTATGAGCAATTGTCGTTCTGTGACGTCGGTGACGTATTCCGCTATGTGAACGGGAAATGCCAGTTCTTGTCGGTGCTAACACTACTGCAACCGCGCTACGCAAAGCAGGTCGCCGATTCGGACAGTCTGATGGCCGGCATCATCGCCTAGGCGATGAACCACGGCAATCTCGTCATGTCGCGCACAAGTGACATTCCCTACCACGTGTTGGAGGCGACATACCAACAGTATTTACGCCAGGCATCGCTGCAGGCGGCTAACGACCGGATCAGTAATAGCATTGCCGGCTTGCCCATCTTCCCTCACTATTCATTCGATCTTGAAGGACTCTACGGTAGCGTCGATGGTCAGAAGTTCGGCGTGGAGCGGCCAACGGTCAAGGCGCGTCACTCGCGTAAATATTTCGGTCGTGGCAAGGGTGTCGTCGCCTACACCCTGCTGTGCAACCATGTGCCGCTTCAGAGCTGGATCATCGGCGCGCATGAGTTCGAGGCGCATCATGTGTTTGATATTTGGTACCGCAACACGTCTGATATTGTGCCAACCACGATCACCGGCTACATGCACAGCGTCAACAAGGCGAACTTCGCCATCCTGCATTGGTTTGGGTTACGCTTCGAACCGCGTTTCACCGATCTGGAACAACAACTGAAAGAACTCTACTGCGCCGATGATCCTGCACTGTACGAGAAATGCCTGATTCGTCCGGTCGGCCAGATTGACCTGCCCGCCGTCGTTGACGAGAAAACCAACATTGATCAGATCGTTGCCACGCTGGGCCTCAAGGAGATGAGCCAAGGCACATTGATCCGCAAGCTATGCACCTACTCCGCATCGAACCCAACGCGGCGAGCAATATTCGAATTCGACAAACTGATCCGCAGCATCTGCACACTTCGCTACTTGCGCGATCCGCAGTTGGAACGTAACGTCCACCGCTCACAAAACCGCATCGAGTCCTACCACCAGCTGCGCTCAGCTATCGCCCAGGTCGGTGGCAAAAAAGAACTGACCAGCCGAACCGATATCGAAATCGAGATCAGCAACCAGTGCGCACGGCTGATTTCGAACATCATTATCTACTACAACTCTGCAATTCTTTCGAGACTGCTTAGCAAGTGTGAAGCAAGTGGGAACGAGAAAGCACTAGCCCTGCTCAAGAAGATTTCGCCTGCGGCATGGCGCCATATTCACCTGAACGGGCACTACACATTTCACGGCGATGGCCAAATCATTAACTTGGATGCAATCGTGGCGGGGCTGGAATTTGGTTGACGGAATTTTCTGGGGTTTGGGCTTACACCCCCTATATGGTAAAAAACCTGTCGAGGTCAAGAAGTCTGAATCTGGCATTGAACTATACGGCGTTCCACACAGGCGTGGGGATGAACCGATATCCGCACAGGCTAATCGAGAAGTTATTGAGCGCCCCCCACAGGCGTGGAGATGAACCGAGCCGGCCGACGATCAGGAATTTGCCGACGCAGTTTCGGTAGGTCGGGTTAAGCTCATTTTTTTGCGCCGTAACCCAACGATTTCACTAACTGCGATAACTTGCGTTTATTTTTACGTAATCATAAGAAAAATCGCAGGTCCACAGCGTGGCACTCGCCTCACCGCGATTGAGCACGACCCGGATTTCAATATCGCTTTTCTGCATCACCGCTTGCCCCTGTTCTTCTTGATAACTGGCGGCACGCCCCCCGTGCTCGGCAACCAGCACCTGATCCAGATACAACTTGAGTACGGAAACATCCAGGTCATTAATTCCTGCATAACCAATGGCAGCCAATATTCGCCCCAGATTCGGATCCGAAGCAAAAAAGGCGGTCTTGACCAATGGCGAGTGTGCGATTGCATAGCCAATTTTCCGGCATTCCGCCTCGTCACGACCCGCTTCGACCCGCACCGTAATAAATTTGGTGGCACCTTCTCCGTCACGCACAATGGCTTGCGCCAAATAAATGGCGACTTCTGTCACCGCAGCCTGCAAGGCGGCATATTCTACAGAAGCGGCATCGCTGATTTCCGGCAACAGGCTCTGAGCGGTGGCAATCAACATCAACGAATCATTGGTAGAAGTATCGCCATCCACCGTGATGCAATTGAACGAACGATTGGCAGCCTGGCTTACCATCTGCTGCAACAAAACGGCTGAAACCGCCGCATCGGTGGCAATATAGCCCAGCATGGTCGCCATATTCGGATGAATCATCCCCGAGCCCTTGGAGATACCGGTAATGGTCACCGGCACGCCCTTGATGCTGATTTTTTTTGAACAGGACTTGGGCACGAGGTCAGTAGTCATGATCGCTTCCGCTGCCTCAGACCAGTGGTCTGCACCCATATTCGCCACACAGGCGGGCAGACCGGCGGCAATTTTTTCCACCGGTAATTTCTCCATGATCACGCCGGTGGAAAAGGGCAAAATCTGCGCCGGTTGACAACCCAGCAAGCCCGCCAGCGCGGCACAGCTGCTCAAGGCATCCTGCATCCCCTGCTCGCCGGTTCCCGCATTGGCATTACCGGTATTGACCAGCAAGGCGCGGATCCCCAGGCCTTTTGCGAGATGGTCACGCGCCACGATCACCGGCGCTGCACAAAAGCGATTCTGCGTGAATACGCCAGCAACCTGTGTGCCCTCACACACCTGCATCACCAGCAAATCCTTACGATCCGGATATTTGATATGGGCTTTTGCAATGCCCAGCGTAACGCCCGCAACGGGCAATAATTGCGCCGCAACGGGCGATGTTAAATTAACCGACATATTTCAACCTCAGTAACGTCCGTGTATACGATAAATATAATTGCTCATCTCCGCCGTCTCGACGTTCATACGGCACACAATGCCATGTACATCCCGCACCACGCCGCGCATCACCTTGTAGACAATCATCGGATGCGTAGGGATCAGTGTCTCAAATTTTGCTTTGGTCAGGCTCAACACCTTGATGTCACCGATGGCACTGAGCGTTGCGCTAATATGCTCGGAAGTGTCCCCGACAAAGGTGACAATACCCGCCAGATCTCCGGGTTTAAGCACATGCAACGCATCTTCACCTTCACTGCATTGCAGGCTAACCTGAATTTCGCCCTCTGCGAGTATATACAAATTTTCCGGCTGCTCGACGCCCGGATGAATGATCGACTGCCCTGCCTGATACGTCTCAACATCAAACAAAGTGGAAATAACTTGCAACTCGGTCTCGTTCAGTTCCTTGGTAATCATTGAATTTCTTAAGGTATCATTCACGAGCGACATATCGTTCTCCTATAAAGGTTAACTCAATTTGCCATGGCATTGCTTGTATTTCTTGCCCGATCCGCAGGGACAGGGATCGTTTCTCCCCACCTTGTGCACCTCGCGCACAAACGGTGTGTGCTCTTCCTTACGTTCAATTTCGGGTGGCGCATCATCCACCCCCGCATGATGATACTGTACATTTTCCGGCGCTGAAGGTATTTCTACCGCTTCAACCTGCTCCTCGCTCCTGACCTGCACTGTCATCAGGATCTGTGTGACTTCGCGCTTGATTGCATCCAGCATCAACGAGAACAGCTCGAAAGCCTCACGCTTGTACTCCTGTTTCGGATTCTTTTGCGCATACCCCCGCAAGTGTATGCCCTGACGCAGATGATCGAGCGCAGCCAGATGCTCACGCCAATGCGTATCCAAGCTTTGCAACATCATCACGCGCTCATAATGATGCATGGCCTCTGCCCCTACCAGATCTACTTTAGATTGATAAAGCTGCTGCGCCTGTTCATTGACCCGTACCCGCAAACCGGCCTCATTGAATTGCTTGTCTTCTTCCAGCCAGCGCACCAAGGGTAAATCCAGGTGAAATTCGCCATAGAGTGACTTTTCCAGCGCAGGCACATCCCATTGCTCCTCCATGCTGTGCGGCGCAATAAACTGGCTGATGGTATCTTCCAGCACACTACTGCGCATAGACTGTATGGTTTCGGAAATGTCGGCACTTTCCAGCAATTCACTGCGCTGCTGGTAGATTACCTTGCGCTGATCATTGGCGACATCGTCATATTCGAGAATCTGCTTGCGCATATCAAAGTTACGCGCCTCTACCTTGCGCTGTGCATTCTCGATGGCGCGCGTCACCCATTTATGCTCGATCGCCTCGCCTTCCGGCAACTTGAATTTATTCATGATCGCAGCAACGCGATCCGAAGCAAAGATCCGCAATAACGGGTCTTCAAGAGACAGGAAGAAGCGACTCGACCCCGGGTCTCCCTGACGTCCTGAACGTCCTCGCAACTGGTTATCCACGCGGCGGGACTCGTGTCTTTCGGTACCGATGATATGCAAGCCCCCCTTCTCGATCACTTCCTGATGCAATTTCTGCCATTCGGCTTTGAAGGTACCGATCCGCTGCTGCCGGGTGGCTTCATCCAGACTGGCATCTTCGCGGGTAAATTCTATTTTTTTCTCGATATTGCCGCCTAGTACGATGTCGGTACCGCGACCTGCCATATTGGTGGCGATGGTAATCATCTTCGGTTGTCCTGCCTGTGCGACAATTTCCGCTTCGCGCACATGTTGCTTGGCATTCAGCACCTGATGCGGCAGCTTTTCCTTGGCCAGCATACTCGACAGTAATTCCGAATTTTCGATCGAAGTCGTACCCACCAGCACCGGTTGACCGCGCTGATAACAATCCTTGACCTCGTTAATCACCGCCTGATATTTTTCCTTGGCGGAAAGAAAAACCTGATCCATCTGATCTTTGCGGATAGTCGGGCGGTTGGGCGGAATGATCACCGTTTCCAGGTTATATATCTGCTGAAACTCATACGCCTCGGTATCCGCGGTACCGGTCATGCCGGCCAACTTCTGGTACATACGGAAATAATTCTGGAAGGTGATCGAAGCCAGTGTCTGATTCTCTTTCTGAATGGCCACATTTTCTTTGGCTTCCACCGCCTGATGCAACCCGTCAGACCAACGCCGCCCCGCCATCAAGCGCCCGGTAAATTCGTCGACAATGATCACTTCGCCGTCCTGCACCACATAGTGCTGATCGCGTAGATACAGGTTATGTGCGCGCAACGCCGCATACAAATGGTGGATCAGGGTGATGTTAGCGGGATCATACAGGCTGCCGCCAGCCGGCAACAGTCCTGCCTGAGAAAGCAAAATTTCCGCGCGCTCATGACCGGGTTCAGTCAATAATATCTGGTGGTTTTTTTCATCTACGCTAAAGTCTCCAGGCCCTTCTTCGCCCTCCTGCTTCTGCAACAAGGGCGCCAATTTGTTAATGCGCACATAAATATCGACATTGTCTTCGGCCTGACCGGAAATAATCAGCGGCGTGCGCGCCTCATCAATCAGAATCGAATCCACTTCATCGACAATCGCGTAATTAAGCGGACGCTGATAGCGCTCACCGATATGCGAGGCCATGTTATCCCGGAGATAATCAAAGCCGAATTCGTTGTTGGTGCCATAAGTCACATCAGACGCATAAGCAGCCTGCTTGTCTTCAGAGGGCATCTGCGACAGAATCACCCCCACCGAAAGCCCCAGAAAACGATAAAGCTTGCCCATCCATGCTGCATCGCGACTGGCCAGATAATCATTGACCGTCACCACA
>CAIRBC010000354.1 GCA_903876685.1 uncultured Nitrosomonadales bacterium
GTATTGGCTCGTGGTTGGCGCTTGAGGAATGCCTTGATCAATTCGACGGTCTCTGGCCAAAGTGGGCAGAGCCGCTCCTTGCGGCCTTTGCCAAGTAAGCGAACGTGCATGGGAGATTCGAAGTGAATGGCTTCTGGGCATAGGTCGAGCGCCTCCTGTATTCTCGCACCAGTATTGTAGAGAAAGAATAATAGAACATGATCCCGCTGCCCTTCCAAGTTAGCGCGATTGGGCTGAGCCAGAATGGCGCTCACTTCGTCAAGCTCCAACCCACGTATAGCTGGTTGCATAGTGCGTTTGGTCGGAATGCGCAAGACCTCTGCGCACTGCGCTGCTGCCACTGGGTCGCGATCGGCGACATATGAAAAGAAGCTGCGTAGCGCAGCCAGTCGACAGTTCCGGGTGCCGATCGAATCTTTACGTTCATCCTCGGTGTACTGAAGAAAGGCCAGGACTTCAACCGCCGTAAAATCTGGCAGGCTCAGTTTGGCCACCATCCGATCCTTCCGTTTAGCCACGAAACGCAAGAACAGCCGCCAGGTATCGCGGTAGGAGCGGACGGTATTTTCCGAGCAGTTACGCTGCTGTCCCAACCATTGCAGGAAGAACCCGTGTAGCAATAACGGGACGTAGTTGTTGGGTTTCATGTTTGGCCTCCGATCGAATCCTGAATTGCCTTAGCCGCAAACGTGTGGAAGCGATTGCTGGCTTCTTGCAGGAGTTCCTGGGTGATGGTCAAGTAAACCAGGGTCGAATTGATGTCTTTGTGCCCGAGATAGGTTGCAAGATAAGGTAACCGAGATTGTGGATTAATTCCTTCGCGATACCAGGCCAACATACGGTTCACCACAAACGAATGGCGAAGATCATGCACTCTCTCGGTCCAAGACATCCCGGTTGCGGCTTGAACCCGGCAAGTCGGATGACTTTCCGTATCAGCTCGCCGGTGCTGACATAAGAGTAGGAGCCGGCGGGCTGCTGATGCCAGAACAAACCGGCATTGATGTCTGTGGACGCGCCCACTTGGCGCCTGGCCTCAAGATATTCGTTCAATGCCGCTATTACGCTGGGTGCCAAGGGTAGACGCCGCGACTTGAAGAACTTGGTCTCGCGAATTTCGATCGTCGCCTCTCCCAGATCAATATCACCCACAGTCAAATTCGCGAGTTCGCCAACCCGAAGGCCGGCACAATACGACAGCACTAGCATCGTGTAGGCAGTCAGTGGCCGTAAAGGCGCAAGGGGAGACGGAAGGCTGCGAGCGGTCTGAAGTAACCGTCGTACATCCTCTTCCGTAAAGATGTAGGGGCGGCGGTACGTTTGGCGCGCTTGTTGCGCCAAACGGTGATCCATGGCTGGCATGGCGACCGATGGATCCTGGCGACGTAATGCTTTTGCCAGGACGCGACCAGTGCTGAAACACTCGAACGCGCGCTGCGCTGTTGGCGCATCACCCGTCCATGCTCGAATGAGCACGTCAAGTGATTGACTGGCCAAGTCGGGCCGATTCTGCAAGAATCGATCGAGCCTAAGGAAGGAAGCGGCGCGGGTGACGTAGCGGTACCCCATCGCCTGCATAAGCAGGATATAGTCGTGCATTGCTGAGCCCAGAAAGCTTGCAAATTGCGGCAGCGGACGCAACGCTTCGAGAACGGCGGCTGGATCGCCTGCAAGCAGTGCCCGAACAATGGATGTGGTGTCGTTTCGGCCGTAGTCCTGACGCAGTTGTGCCAGCGGGTTGCTAGCGAGCGATCCGTCGATCACTCGCCAATCCAGGTACCGATCCACGATGCGAGCACGGAGTATCACCATATGACGCGGCCAGACGGTACTGCGATCACGCAGCCAAGCCTCGATGATTTGACGCGATACGACGCCGTTTGGTGAATGCTGAATGACGTAACGTTGAAATCCGCCGAGAACCGAACGATAGACTCTGCGGCTACCTTTCGTATTAAGGCCGAGTTGGCGCACAAAACGCTGTAACTCGCCGCCTTCTACATTGGGTGTCGTGTTCATGATGGCTTCACCTCCTCCGGGATCTCAAGAGCAACTGCGCGCAGATCTGCGGTAGCCAGCTTGAGATAAATCATGGTCGAGGCGGCGGATCGGTGGCCCAAAATATCTCCGATCTGTTTTAGAGGAACATTGGCGCGAAGCAAGCTTACTGCTCTGGCGTGACGAAACGCATGGGCGCCATGTTTGCCTGCTGGATGAATGTTTGCCTGCGTGAGACGGCTCTGGATCATCTGGTAGAGTGAAGATAGACGACGATAGGGTGCAACCGTACGAATGAATATCTCACGCCCAGATGTCTTGGGACGGCCATCGCGTAAATACGCCAAAATCGCCTCTCCCACGCAGCTCAGCAACGGCAGGATCGATTCGTTGCCGGTCTTTGACCGGCGGATATACAGCCTGTCCGTACGCCAATCCACATCCTCAAGTTGCAGACGCACGACTTCCAAATCCCGCAGACCGTAGCTGTCGAGTAAAAGGAGAATGGCGTAGTCGCGTAATCCTTTGGGAGAGCGATCCTGGCGTACCGTTTCGATAATGGCGCGCACTTCTTCATCGCGGAATGCTGAAGGAATGGTCTCCAACGCATACAGCTTCGGCGCAATGACAAGCCGTGCAAGGTCGCGCGTGATTCGCCCGGTCGAATATAGATAACCCAGGAAGGAGCGTAGCAGGCAGGAAATCAATTTCCTGCTTCGCCGACTCAATGTCGATGCACGAGCGGTCAAATACGCATCGACAAGCTCACAACCAAGATCCGGCATTCTAACTGAACTGCCACGCTCACCAAGCCATCTCAGGAATCGCTCGCCTTCATTGCGACGACCAGAAATAGTCTCCATAGCCAGTCCGCGGTCGGTGAGCAGCCACTGCGCGTACTCTTGGCAAATCTGTTGTTGGAATTCTTCGGTCGGTGTTGACGGAACAGCAGTTGGTGGCCACTGACCACGGATGACTCGCATCAGCGTGTGTAAACTGCTAGCCTGTGCGCTTCCCATGCAATAGCCTGATTTCGGTAGATGCCCATGAGTGCGACGATAGCGCTGCCGTTCATTGCACAAATACTTCGAAACGTCCGTCAGTTCCGTATCGGCGACAGCGATGTTGTGCTTTGTGAGGTACTCAAGAAAGCGACGCGCTTGAGCAATATATACGCGGCTATTATTTTGCGAATAGCCTTCGGTTCTCAGGTGGACTTCGAATACTGAAAGTAACGATTCATTACATGATTGAGCAGATGACATGATGTGCCTCCTTGGTTGGTGGAAATCAAGGATGACACCTCTAAAATTATGTGCAGGAAATTCTGATCGAATCAAGACAGCGCTTGGTATACCAGGCTTTCCTTGACATTATTTGATCCTGCTGATTACCGCGCTAATGGCGAGCTCGCCATTATACTGGCAAGCCACGTTTGAGAACCGCTTGTTTGAGCGCACCCTCGATATCCAATGCCGTTTCACCCAAACAGAACACACTATGCGCAAGCAGGCGCGAAGCGTCATCCATCAGTGAAACCAGGTAAACTTTACGTATACCTTGGGGCGTTGGAATTGCGGGGCCGTGCAATACATCGCCATACCAGATGGTGCCGGCATATTCTGCACAAAAACTGCGCTTCTCTTCGATCAAGCTGGCTGAACCTGTCATGCGAGACATGCCGTGGATCTGTAGCAGGCGATGGATGGACGAGCGTGACAGGACGCCTTTGGCTGCAATGCCAGTACTCTCTAGTAATTGTTTGATTTGGCGAATCGAACGTTTCGGGTTCTCTCGTTTGGCATTGAGGATTGCCTCTTGTAATTCTGATGCTATTTTGGATAGCCCGCGGTCATTGCGCTTTTGCTGCATCAATCCATCGATTCCATCACGCTTCCAATCGTAATACCATGATTCAATGGTTTTCTCTCCAATTTGAGTGCGGCTAGAATCGGGAATGGAATAGCGCTGTTGTGCAAGTTCATGGATGATTTGCTGTAAATCCCCTCGCTGCAAATTCTCACGACTCACCAATGCCCCCAGAACAGACAGGCGAAATATCGCTTTCCGATCAATTTCTTTCATGTTAACTCCTAGTGATTAAACGAGGTCGGCATCAGAACAGAAATCAGAATTTGCTAACACAGGCGAAAGTGTGTGGGGCGGCTCACCAGTAGGAAAATTGCTGTCCCACAGCCTTCAGGGTTTAGTATTTCATGGGATGATCAAGCCATCATGGTCGAGGGAAGCCATCATTTCGCTCAGTGGCATGCAGTTCAAGGCACCGATCCAAAATGACTCGAAATCGGCAAATCGACCCCATTCGGGAATACGGCTACGGAGGTTGAACTCGAAGACTGAGGTTCTCGAAATCAACCAATTCCACCAGCGACGGATCGTACTTCGGCATACAGCAAATCTAGTCTGGCAACCATGCAAAGTATAGGAGCCCAGTAAATACAACAAAACCTTCTGCTGAAATAACCAGCTATACCAGCGGCCTGGTGGTATACATGATGGCAGGCGTGAGCAGGTATGCCCACAGCCAGGACATAGGTAACGAGGGATTAGAATCGGGGGGTGGCTTTCATCTGTCAGGATCACGCACCGATCTGCTTTACGGGTATAAAAACCATGTTTCCACAGGCCGGCAAGAAAGCATGTCGGGCACTGAGGCGGGCGATAACTTTCTGGATTGCTCAATAGCGTAGCAATATGTTGCGTAAGCGTCATAATGCCAGATAAAATTCGATACATAGGCTGGTTTCCTTTTTTGTGAGAGTGTTAGAACTTCCCACAATAACAGAGGAACACCGGCCTTTCTTACGACTTGATTGTCACGCAGTAATTAAGGAGGGTTTCGTTTACATGCCCTGAATGAAATCGGGATGATTGATGCTTGCAAGACCTAGGCACGTCGAGACGTAACA
>CAIRBC010000355.1 GCA_903876685.1 uncultured Nitrosomonadales bacterium
ATTTCCATGGTGATCTTGTTATGGCTGATGAACACAAACTGGGTATGCAATGACATTTTCTTGATCAGCGCACATAGTCTTTCGGTATTAGTATCGTCCAACGGCGCATCCACTTCGTCTAGCAGGCAGAACGGCGCCGGATTGAGCTGAAACAGTGAAAAAACCAGTGCAATCGCCGTCAAGGCCTTTTCCCCACCTGACATCAAATGGATGGTACTGTTTTTCTTGCCGGGTGGCTGAGCCATCATTTGCACGCCGCTATCGAGTATTTCTTCGCCGGTCAGCACCAGTCTGGCCTCGCCACCGGCGAACAGCACCGGAAATAATTCTGCGAGATTCTTATTGACCTGAGCATAAGTCTGCATCAACAGCGCACGTGATTCCTTGTCGATGCGCCGGATCGCCTCTTCCAGGGTGGCCATCGCCTGATTCAAATCCAGTGCTTGCGCGTCCAGATACTGCTTACGTTCACTGGCGGTTTGCAGTTCTTCCAGCGCCGCAAGATTTACCGCACCCAAGGCCGCTATCTCGGCCACCAGCCGGTTCAATTCCTGGTTCAAGGCAGCAGGCTTAGCGGATTCTGCCAATGGCAGCAAAGGCTGACAGTCCACCCCCTGCAACTGCTCTGCCCATTGCTGGTAATGCAGGCGCGCCTCTTGCTCTTTGAGGGTCAGTTCACTTAATTTTTCGCGTAGCGGTTCCAATTTATGCTCGCTGAGCATACGTTCTTCATCCAATTTTTGCAGGGTGAGGGTAGCGGCTTCCAGAATATTTCGCGCCAGTGACAAGGCCTGCTCGCAACCCTGACGCGTTTGCAACGCCTCCTGCAGTTGCACCCTGGCCGTTTCATCATGATCATTTAACAATTCGCCCTGCAACTGCTCCAAGCCAAGTTGCAACTGTGCAATTGCGTCGGCACTCTGAGCGATGCTGTGCTGAAGATCGGCAATTTTACCGCTACAGGTCTGAGCATAAAAACGCGCTTCCTGCAACCCGTGTTGCGCCTGCTGAGCCCTGCCCCGCTGCTCCCGCAATACCCTGTCCTGCAGATTTGCCTCATGTCCTGCCGCTAACACCTCGTCCTGAAACGCGGCAATTTGAGCTCGCAATTGTTCCTGTTGCTCGACGAGTTCCTGCTGCTGCAATTGCTCCTCACACAGCAATTCAGCCAGTTCATGCATCTCTTCCGTAATCTGTGTATTGCGCTCGGTGCTTCGTTCAAATGCCTGTGAGAGTTTTAGCAAATGCATTTGCAGGCTATGCTGGCGTTGCTGCATTTCGTTACCGGCATGTCGTCTGGGGGCAATTTGCGCTTCCACAGAACGATAATGCTGCTCTGCCTGCAAAACCTGACCCTTCAGGGATTCCAACTGGATAGTTTGCGCGTCTAGTTGCTGCTCCAGGTTTTCTATTTCACGTTGACGCGCCAGTACACCGTGCAATTGGCTGTCAGGTGCGTGAAACAGCACGCTAGAGGCACCGACTAGATGCCCTTGAGGCGTAACCAACCAGTCACCCTGCGACAAGCGGGAACGTAGCCCATAGGCCTTTACGAGATCCTCTACTGTATAAACCCCTGCCAGCCAGTCCCGCATCACCGCCAGCACTGTTTGATCCTGACACTCCACATACCCCAGCAGACGGGTGAAATGCTCCGGATGATTATCCGTTACCTCTGGTTGCAACGCTGACTTGAGCCCACCCTCAAAAATCGCCAGTTTCGCGGGAGGCGCATCGTCGCTAAAAGCAGCCGCTTCCAAATCAGGTACCGGGAGCGCATTCAAACGTTCGCGCAACACTGCCTCCAGGGCAACTTCCCAGCCACTGTGGATGCGGAGGGCTTGCCACAGGCGCGGCAGCTTGTCCAGTTGATGGCGTTGCAGCCAGGCTGCCAACTGTTTATCGCTATGGATATGCAGTTGTAACTGCTGCAGCGCCTGCAAACGCGCCTCGGTCTGCGCAGCCACCCGCTCCTGCTGCTGCAAGGTTGCGCGCAAATTGCGCCGCTCGCCCTCCAGCAACGGCAACTGCTCCTGCAGCAGCGACAGTTCCTGAACCTGAAAAGCCAGCTCTTCCTCCAGTGCAGCAATCTCCTGCTGAGCCTGAGACTGCGCAGCCTTGTCCGGGCGCGGCAGATTATCCTTTTCCAGCAACAAACGCGAGCGACGCGACTCCAGTTGTCCTATGGTACGTTGCAGATTTTCACGTTGCGAGGCTAATAATTGCAGGCGCTGTTGCAACTGTAGTTGTTCACGTTGCAGCAGGTTATAACGCTCCTGTGCGGCGCGCGCCGCTAGTTCAACCTGTGGCAATTGCTGGTTTTCCTGTTGCGCTTCCTGCTCGGCTTCAGCAACCTTGATGACAGAGCCTTCCTGCTGGCGTTGCCAATGTTCCAGCAAAGTATGCAAGCCGTGGCGCTGTCCCTGCTGCTGCTCAAGCTGTTTGCCAGTATTGACTATTTGTTGAGCGATGCGCTGACGCTGTTCGGCGACATGCTTCAGTTGCAATTCCAGTTGCGCTATTTCTGCATTCGCCGCATATAGTTCGCCCTGCCGGGCGTGCAGCGCATCAGAAAGCTGATAATGATGACTGCGCGCGCTTTCCAGTTGATTTTCAAAGTCGCGCAAGCTTGCAATTTCTGCTTCCAGTTCGGTGCGTGTTTTTTGCAGTGTGAGCGCAATTCTGGCGCGCAACGCTTCTGCTTCCTGCTGCTTCACCAGCCAGAACAAATGCTGGGTGGTTTCTCGCTTGGCCTCCAAGGCTCGATATTGACTGGCTACCTCCGCCTGCGCAGCCAGATGAAGCAACTGAGTCTCCAGTTCCAGCAAGATGTCGCTAACGCGCAACAGGTTTTCGCGGGTGTCGTTAATGCGCGACTCGGTCTCGCGACGCCGGTCACGATAGCGGGATACACCGGCCGCCTCTTCCAGAAATACCCGCAGCTCTTCAGGTTTAGCCTCGATGATGCGCGAAATCATGCCCTGTTCGATGATTGCATAGGCGCGAGGTCCCAGCCCCGTGCCCAGAAAAATATCGGTGATGTCGCGGCGTCGCACCTGCTGGTTATTGATGTGATAACTGGAATCACCATCGCGCTGCAACACGCGTTTGATGGAAATTTCTGCATAGCTCGACCACTGCCCGGCAGCCTTGCCCAGTGAATTATCAAAAATCAACTCCACACTGGCACGCGACACCGGACGACGTTTGGAAGAGCCGTTAAAAATCACGTCCTGCATGGTTTCACCGCGCAAGGCAGAAGCCTTGGATTCGCCCAGCACCCAGCGCAGCGCGTCGATCACATTCGACTTGCCACAACCATTGGGACCGACCACACCGACGATCTGGCCGGGTAGCGAGATCAGCGTGGGATCGACAAAAGATTTAAAACCGGACAGCTTGATCTTGGAAAGACGCAATTTGAACTTCACAACGTTATAATGCGTGCCATTCTAACCTAAGCGGGGCAGCAAATGAGCACACAACCAGGCAAAACGCTGGAAACCTTTCCCAATCCCAAAGTTTTGCGCGATTACCAGATCCACATGGAAATCCCGGAATTCACCTGCCTTTGCCCCAAGACCGGACAACCCGATTTCGCCACCTTGATTCTCGACTACATTCCCGACGAAAAGTGTGTGGAACTGAAAAGCCTCAAGCTGTATATGTGGTCGTTTCGCAACGAAGGGCATTTTCACGAAGACGTGACCAATCGCATACTCGATGATTTGTCTACCCTGCTCCAGCCACGTTTCATGCGCCTGACCGCGAAGTTTTATGTGCGTGGCGGCATTGTTACGAATATTATTGCAGAACACCGGAAACCGGGTTGGCAAGCGCAACCAGCGGTGGATTTGGGGGGGAATTAACAAACAACCGTAGGGTGCGCTCGCGCACCATTGGTGCGCAAGCGCACCCTACAATATTTTATTGCGTTGAAAATTTGAAATTTTCCTTCGGCGCAGCCTGTTTAATCTATACAGGCCAGCACCACGCCCAAGGCTTGCTGCGGGTCTGTCGTCAGACCCAGGCAATGTTCGCCACCGACCATGAACAGATTAAATTTTTCGCGCTGCAAGGTGGGCGGCAAGCGGGCGGGCATATCCTCGTCCGAGCACAGAGTGAAGCGCAACGCCGGCCAGGATTTTTTCAGGCTAGCCAGGGAATCGGCATCCAGCGTTGCAAAGGAAGCGGCGGTGTCCGCAATTTGTTCCAGCATTTCAGGACTGATCATGGCTGGCCTCAGTCTTCTACAGTTTCTGCAAATCTGGCCAGCGATTTTGCCTCTACGCCCAGCAGCCTTGCCAGCCAGGGAGGAGGCGCATCCAGCACCACTTGCAGGCGCTGCAAGGTGTCTCTTGCCTTGCCTCCAGCGGGAATCTTGACGGGATGCACGTTGGCTCGCACCACCTTGGCTGCTGCCGGACCGCCTATGGACTGTACATAAACGATCTGGCAATCGCCAATCAGCTCCGCGCGCGCCACATTCTTGTCTTCGGCATACTCGGGAGGAAAACGCATGTCGATCAGACGCAAATCATTTCTGGCTACCTGATAAATCAGGAAACGCGGGCAGGAACCAAAATGCCCGTCAAGATTTTCTTCGCTATTGGAAGCAACCGCCACCCGCAGGCAACCGGGGATGTCCAGTTCAGCTTCCAATGGCGGCATTTTGTCAAACTCAGCCGATTCACCCCATAAATGCCGCACCGACAGCTTGATAGAAGCACTATCCACGTCAGGCTCCACAGTTTCTTCACCGGAAAGCATCAACTTGAGATCTTCAACGGTCACCTTGGCGAGCTTATCCTCGGTAATCGGCAAACCCAGATGTTCGCCCAACTTCGCCACCAGTCCGCCCATATACACTTCAGGCAGCGCACGGGCAGCCAGCGCAATCCGCAGAGCGGCATGTTTGGTGATGATTCCATTATTCATTTACATCCCCCGGTTAGTTGACTCGTGTTAAACAGTGTGCGATTGCACCTGATACCCTGTCCTGCTTAGAAATTCGGATAAATCCTCAGCAGTTTGATCCGCGCGTAGGGTGCGCTTGCGCACCATTTGCGATGATTTCAGCCATCAATTCTGGTGCGCAGGCGCACCCTACGAGTGACTGTGAATACTAGGCCTTTACGATACAACCCTTGATCGGACAGACTTTCACACACTGTGGCTTATCATATTCGCCCTCGCATTCCGTACAGGAACTCGCTATGATTTTGGTAATGCCTTTTTTGGTGACTATCGAAGCGGTAGGACATTCCGGTTCGCAATCACCACAAGAAGTACACAGATTTGCATCAATTTTCATCGCCATTTTGAATCTCCTTTTTTAGCATGGGCAACTAAGCCCCTGTATTATTCTGCAGCATCCAGTCGCCTGGCGCGCAATGAAATCGGCAACTTGGCAGGAGCTGCCTGGGGTTCGATGTAATAACTTCCCCCATTGTTAAGTTTGATCTCCCCTCCCCACTTTTCGGGAGTGTCGAATTCCATCGAAACGATGTTATCCTCAAGGTCACGCTTAGGCAGATAGAAAACATATTCGCCTTTGCTGCCACGCTGAATCATGATATTTGCCATAATGTCCCTATTTTTCATCGATCAGGGATCAAAGGACAGTTTCTGTCCTCTGTCCTCTGTCTTCTGCTTATCTGACCAGATCGTAGTTATAGTCGGTGGTGCCCATGCCGCGCGTCTCATCATCCAGACGTTCCAGCACCGCATTCACCAGCGTGGTCAGCATCTGCATCGCGCCCTCATAACCCAGTGTCGTTCCACGATGCAGGTGATGACGATCAAAGATCGGGAAGCCGATACGGATCAAAGGCACTTCAAACTCTTTACCCTTGTGCAAGGTGTCGCGCTGGATGAACTTACCGTAGGAATTGCCGATCATGAAATCGGGTTTCTCGGTGAACATCAGCGAACGGAAATGCCAGAGATCGGCACCCGGATACAGTTTCGCCTCCTTGCCATAAGGCGTTTCATCCATTACGGCGCGCATCGCCTTGTTCCATTTCTTGCTGCCGTTATTGCACAGGATATGCGTCGGTTCAGCACCCAGTTCGGTGAGGAACTTCGCCATGCCCATTACAAAATCAGGATCGCCATACAAAGCAAACTTCTTGCCATGCAGCCAGGTGTGGCTGTCGGTGATCATATCCACCAGACGACCCCGTTCTTTAGCCAGCGAATCAGGAATGGGCTTGCCGGTGACTTCGGATACTTTCATCAGCCATTCATCGGTCCATTCCAGACCCATCGGAATGTTCAGCTTGGGCACGACATGATTCCAGGTGGTGTCGACCAGTTTCTTGGTTTTTTCCAGTTGCAAGGGTTGCAGCAGGAAAGTGGTAATGGCATTCGGTGCATCCTTGACTTCGTCCTGAGTCGTGCCGCCCGCATACATACGGAACTGACCATCGGCCGGAGTATCCAGCACTTCGGTAGGATCGGATAACAGCGTATGCGGCACTTTCATCTCGTCCAGCATACGGTGAATCACGCGGAAGTTGCCGAGGTAAGTCTCGAAACCGGGAACGATATTGATCTTGCCGTTCTTGCCGACTTCCTTGCCCTCCATCGCATTGATGGTGAAATAGCGCATCACGCCTTCAAACATATTGTCCCAACCGGTGATATGCGAGCCGACAAAAGACGGCGTATGCGCAAACGGAGTCGGAAAATCATTCGGAATATTACCGGCCTTCTTGGTATTCAGGATAAACGCGTTCAAGTCATCGCCGATCACTTCCGCCATACAGGTAGTAGACACGGCGACCATTTCAGGTTTGTACAAGGCGATCGCATTTTCCAGGCCGTCGATCATGTTCTTCTGCCCGCCAAACACCGCTGCATCTTCGGTCATCGAATCAGAAACACAGGCAATCGGCTCCTTGAAATGACGGTTGAAGTAAGTACGGAAATAAGCCACGCATCCTTGCGAACCATGCACATAGGGCAGCGTCTTTTCAAAGCCCAGCGCACACAATACCGCCCCCAGTGGCTGACAGGCCTTGGCGGGATTTACGGTCAGTGCTTCGCGTTTGAAATTCAGATCACGATACTCAGCCGTGGTGGTCCACAGGAAGGTTTCCTGAATCTTGTCCGCAGGATGGCATTCTTCAAACTGAGTCTGTTTGTTGCTCAGGGATTCCTTGTACTCTTCATTACGAAATAGTGGAAAACAAGGCTTGATATCGTCAACTTTTTGCATTTTCATCTCCTAAACCCGCGCCGCCAATCTGCGGACACGGGTATCGTTAATCAATTTAAGACTACCTACACTGCGGCTTCTTTCAACCAGGGTGCTTTCATCTTGCCCCAGCACGGATTATTTATGGTCATGTCCATATCGCGGGCGAAAATGGCAAAACCGTCATAACCGTGGTAAGGACCCGAATAATCCCAGGAATGCATCTGACGGAACGGCACACCCATTTTCTGGAATATGTACTTTTCCTTGATGCCGGAACCGATCAGATCAGGTTTGATACGCTTGACGAATTCCTCGAACTCAAAACCGGTCACATCGTCATAAATCAGGGTTGAATTGCCCATATCCTTGATAGTACGATCATAATCATCGTTATGGCCAAATTCGTAGCCGGTACCGACCACTTCCATACCCAGATCTTCATAAGCGCCGATAATATGACGCGGACGCAGACCACCCACATACAGCATCACCTTCTTGCCTTGCAGACGCGGTTTGTACTTGGCAATAATTTCATCCATCATCGCCTGGTATTTGGCGATCACGCGTTCTGCACCCGCTTTGATGGTGTCATCAAAGTGTTCGGCAATCGCGCGCAACGACTCGGCGACCTTGGTCGGGCCAAAGAAGTTGTATTCCATCCAGGGAATGCTGTATTTTTCTTCCATATGGCGCGCGATGTAATTCATCGAGCGATAGCAATGGATCAGATTCAGCTTGGCATTGGGCGTCATTTCCATTTCAGCGATAGTGCCGTCGCCAGACCATTGCGCAATCACGCGCAAGCCCATTTCTTCCAGCAAAATCCGTGACGACCAGGCATCGCCGCCGATGTTGTAGTCGCCAATCACCGCGACATCATAGGGGGTACTTTCAAATTGCAGGGTATCGCGGCGCGGCAGCACCCAGTCACGAATCGCGTCGTTGGCGATATGGTGACCCAGCGATTGAGAGACCCCTCTGAAACCTTCACAGCGCACTGGTACGATTGGCTTGTCGAGTTCCTTGGCCGCCTTCTTGGATACCGCTTCGATATCGTCGCCGATCAGACCGATCGGACATTCGGATTGCACCGAGATACCTTTGTTCAACGGGAACAGTTGATTGATTTCCCCCAGCACCTTGGCGAGTTTCTTGTCACCACCGAAAACGATGTCTTTTTCCTGAAAGTCTGTGGTGAAGTTCATGGTACCGAAGGTATTGATCCCGGTCGTGCCTACATAATAGTTACGACGACCGGCACGGGAATACTGACCGCAGCCGACGGGTCCATGGGATATATGGATCATGTCCTTGATAGGTCCCCACACCACGCCCTTGGAACCTGCATAAGCGCATCCGCGAACTGTCATCACGCCCGGCAAGGATTTGCGGTTCGAGGTGATACATTTTTTGGATTGCTCGATAGACTGATCATTTACCGCGAGATGCTTTTCGCGATCTTTTTTTGCCTTTTCCGGATACACTTCAAGCACTTCGGCAATCAGGGCCTGTGTTTCTACTTTTGTTAATGCAGACATTTCGTTCTCCTATAATGACCCACGCATATGTGGAGTACATCAGGGTTAATCCTGCTAAGGATGACGGGCTCTACAGCCCATCAAACTTGACTCTTTAAATCAGGCTGCGGCCAGTTCTGCTGCCTTCTTGCCGATGATGGATTCATCTTCCACATCCATGATGCCAAATTCCATCAATAATGCTTCCAGCTGATCCATGGTGATCGGGGTTGGAATAACAAACTTCTTGTTGTTCACAATCTTGCTCGCCAACTGACGGTACTCATCAGCCTGCTTATGGGTAGGATCGTATTCGATCACGGTCATACGGCGGATTTCTGCATGCTGCACTGCGTTGTCGCGCGGGATGAAGTGAATCATCTGCGTACCCAGCATACCGGCCAGCGCAATAATCAGCTCATCTTCACGATCGGTCTGACGGCTGTTACAGATCAGGCCAGCCAGACGCACGCTACCGGAATTCGCATATTTCACGATACCCTTGGCAATGTTGTTAGCGGCATACATCGCCATCATTTCGCCGGAACAGACGATGTAAATTTCTTGCGCCTTGTTTTCGCGAATCGGCATGGCGAAACCACCACACACCACGTCACCCAGCACATCGTAAAAGACGAAGTCGAGCTCATCGTCATACGCGCCTTCCTCTTCGAGGAAGTTAATCGCAGTAATCACACCGCGACCTGCGCAACCGACTCCTGGCTCTGGTCCACCAGACTCGACGCACTTGATACCGCCATAACCGACCGACAAAACGTCTTCCAGTTCCAGGTCCTCGACACTACCGGCTTCGGCAGCCAATTCCATCACAGAATTTTGTGCCTTTGAGTGCAGAATCAACCGAGTTGAATCCGCCTTGGGATCGCAGCCAACGATCATTACCTTCTTGCCAGATTCAGCAAGAGCCGCTACCAGGTTCTGAGTAGTCGTCGATTTTCCGATACCACCCTTACCATAAATTGCGCATTGACGCAGAGCCATGTTAATCTCCTAAGAGTTTCTGAATTTTAAGATGCGATCAAAAAACTGTTACTCGCACCACTACTATCGCAAACACCGTGCCAGACCGTGTAATTTAAATTAACTTATTAATTAATAAACATATTATATTTTCATGAAAAATGCTTTGGAGGATTTGAAACATAACAAACCCCCTGATTTTGTAGGTGTGGCGACAGAAGCACAGCTTACTTCACTGCCTCGCTATGCGCGCCTGCCCATTAATCACTGCAATTTGCCCGCCGCGATACTCGGTGGCCTAAGCTTTAACCGCTCACCGGTTCCGCTGCAACTCGATGGTGTCGCCCAATTCCACCACGGGCTGTTTGCGCTAATGGATAAGCTCGAATTAGCCCCTCAGCGCGCGGAAGCCTTTACCCTGCATATGAATGCCTCGTTCTATCTGACTCAGCCCGAACAGGCGGGATATGTGGCCAACACCCGGCACAGACGGCAAAAGGCAGATTATCTGCGTATGCTTAGAGGCTGGAGTTTCGATGCGGATGGCCGGGAAGGCGCTGCGCTGAAAGGCTGGGTGGAATCGCGTTTTGGTCTGCTGCCACGCCATCATGCGGGTCCCATCCGGGATTTCTCCGGAGAAGCCTATCGCCGCTATCTGGAGTTGCGTGCAGCCGCATTGTATGGCAGCAACGCGCTAGAGGCACAATTTGATCTGTTATATACCTATAGTCAATACGAGCTGGCACGCCTTTATCCTGGGCAGAGCCATCTGACCTTGTATCGCGGGGTCAACCGTCTGGATGATTACGAAACGCTGGCAAAGCTGGATAAAAGACGCCGCGTCGTGCTGTTGAATAATCTGAATTCCTTCAGTTCCTGCCGCGAACGTGCTGACGAATTCGGTGATTACCTGCTCACCGCCTTTGTGCCGTTGAGTAAAATCTTCTGCTATACCAGCCTGCTGCCGGGTATGCTGAAAGGGGAAT
Source organism: uncultured Nitrosomonadales bacterium (assembly GCA_903876685.1). Taxonomy (GTDB): domain Bacteria; phylum Pseudomonadota; class Gammaproteobacteria; order Burkholderiales; family Gallionellaceae; genus Gallionella. The sequence continues at coordinate 10,689 of CAIRBC010000355.1, forward strand.
CCGAATACGCCGTCATCGGGGGCGTCTATGAAGTAAACCTGGCGACCTATTGATTGATCGATGACTATCTTGTTTTTAGATTTCGACGGGGTACTTCATCCTGAAACGGATGACAATCCTGCGTTCTTTACCAGAAATACTTTGCTACATGAAATATTACGGCGAGATAATTCGATAATGGTAGTGTTTACTACAACGTGGAGATCTAGTCGGACAGTTGCTAAACTAGCCTCGCTGGTGTGCCACGGTGGCGGCGAGGATCTTTTGTCCAGATTCGTCGGCTCAACGCCAGACTTGGATAAAATTCCTGACCCGGGAGCCAGGGGAGAAGAATGTATGGCTTGGATGAAAAAAATTGGCTGGTCAACTCTGGACTGGATTGCTTTGGACGATAACCCTGATTGGTTTTCCACCAGAGCACGCGTAGTCGGCATTGATCCCCAAAAAGGTCTGGTTGTTGATGACATTGAGCGAGTTTTACTGCTTGCTGAAAAATCAAGGGCAGGACTAGTTTAAAGTTTCATTATGCTGTGTTTTGACACACTAATATCTGAATCATTCTCAAATCGGCATAACCATGCCACTTGCGAAAACCAGCCGCTGATTTGGCGTACTTACTATGCTGAAGTTAACCCTGAGAACAGGGTTAACCTTTGTTGGCAACCTACCTCGGAACCACACTAAGGAAAATTAACTCCTGTCACGAATAACCGGCTTATGTCCATGACTGTCACCATCATCGCCATGTCCCGAAACATCATGACCATGATCATCACAGCTTCCGCCGCCTGCAACAACCTGATCCATCTCCGACTTGGTCATGGTAACTGGCGTTGATTTTGTGGACTGATTTCCAACAGACTGATCTTCAGGTGTCGAAACTCCTTTTGCAAAACCCAGACTGGAAAGACCCGCAAAAATAATACCGACGAG
>CAIRBC010000356.1 GCA_903876685.1 uncultured Nitrosomonadales bacterium
ATCATGCCCGTTTCCCTGATGAACCCACTAGCCACTCCACTAGGTTGCTAAAAGACAGCAACCAAGTGGCTGGTTATCTCCCCATCCCTCTCCCGCAAGCGGGCGAGGGAGAAGACGATCGCTGCGCGAGTTTCACGTTAAGAAACTTTGCTCATTGATGAAAATCTCCCGCAAACTGGCGAGCACTTCGCATTACACAGGATGTAACGATAACATAAAAAATGGCGGCTATACCTTCCGATATAGCCGCCAAGTTAATTAAGTCAGAATCAGGTATTTTGTACGCAGACCCGTTCTCTCAACTCTTTGCCTGCCTTGAAATGTGGCACATATTTAGCTGGAACTTTAACCTTGTCGCCCGATTTGGGGTTGCGCCCTTGCCTGGGCGGACGGTAATTCAGGCCAAAACTGCCGAAGCCGCGAATTTCCACCCGTCCACCACGCGCAAGCGTCACTGACAAAGTGTCAAGTATCACCTTTACGGCAAGCTCTGCATCTTTGGCCAGCAGTTGCGGATGTAATTCAGCAAGTTGTGCAATCAAATCGGAACGTGTCATGGTATAGCTCCTGTGTTAATCGTTCTTTGTGCCACTCATCTTGGCTTTAAGTAATGCGCCCAGATTGGTAGTCCCTGCGTTGGAGGCGCTCTCCGAAGAAAGCTTTTGCATCGCTGCCGATTCTTCAGCCTTGTTCAGTGCCTTGATCGACAAGTTGATGCCCCGGTTCTTGCGATCTACATTGATAATCACGGCATTCACGCGGTCGCCTTCCTTCAGGTGAGTGCGAATGTCTTCAACACGGTCGGCAGATACTTCAGAGGCCTTGAGGTAAGCTTCTACATCGCCGTCCAGGGTAATGGTCGCGCCCTTGGCATCCAGTGACTTGACCGTACCATTGACCACAGCACCCTTTTCATGGCCGGAAACGAAGCCGCCAAACGGATCGCCTTCCATCTGCTTGATACCCAGCGAGATACGTTCACGTTCAACGTCGATCGCCAGTACCTGAGCCTCAACTTCGTCGCCCTTCTTGTAGTTGCGTACCACTTCTTCGCCAGGTTGGCTCCAGGACAGATCAGACAGATGCACCAGACCATCGATGCCGCCATCCAAGCCGATAAACACGCCGAAGTCGGTAATGGACTTGATCTGACCCTTAACCTTGTCGCCCTTCTTGTGGTTGCTGGCAAAGTCGTTCCAGGGATTGGACTGGCATTGTTTCATGCCCAGTGAGATACGGCGACGTTGTTCGTCGATTTCCAGGATCATCACTTCTACTTCGTCGCCCAGTTGTACTACCTTGGAAGGATGTACATTCTTGTTGGTCCAGTCCATTTCCGAAACGTGTACCAGACCTTCGATACCCTGTTCGATTTCCACGAATGCGCCGTAGTCGGTCAGGTTAGTCACCTTGCCGAACATACGCGTGCCTTGCGGGTAACGGCGTGCCAATCCATTCCAAGGATCATCGCCCATTTGCTTGATACCCAGCGAGACACGGTTCTTTTCCTGATCAAACTTGAGGATCTTGGCTTCGACTTCATCGCCGACGGTCAAGACTTCCGAAGGATGCTTCACGCGACGCCATGCCAGGTCGGTGATATGCAACAGACCGTCGATACCGCCCAGATCCACGAATGCGCCGTAGTCGGTGATATTCTTGACGACGCCCTTGACGATTGCGCCTTCTTTCAGGTTTTCCATCACGGCTTCGCGATCGGCACCCATGCTGGCTTCCAGCACAGCGCGGCGGGAAACCACCACGTTGTTGCGCTTGCGATCGAGCTTGATGACCTTGAGTTCCATGGTCTTGTTTTCGTATGGAGTCGTGTCCTTGACCGGACGGATGTCGACCAGTGAACCGGGCAGGAAAGCGCGGATGCCGTTGACCATCGCCGTCAAGCCACCCTTGACCTTGCCACTGACATAGCCTTCGACAATCTTGCCTTCTTCCATGGCGACTTCCAGATCGTGCCAGGCAGCCAGGCGCTTGGCTTTTTCGCGTGACAGCTTGGTTTCGCCATAGCCGTTTTCCAGCGATTCGATCGCGACGGTGACAAAGTCGCCCGCCTGTACTTCAATTTCACCTTTGGAGTCGAGGAATTCCTCGACTGGAATCAAACTTTCGGACTTGAGTCCGGCATTCACCACCACCACGTTGTGGTCTACGCGCACCACTTGCGCGGTAATCAGTTCACCTGCACGCATTTCTTTGCGCGTCAGGCTTTCTTCAAACATTGCGGCAAAACTTTCGGGATTTAGTAAATCGGCATCTGCTACGGTTGCGTTCATCGGATATACCTAGTTTGTAATCTGTCTGTAACCTGGGGTTCAGTACAGGGGTTGGTTAAAAAGTTTCCATCAGACTATGCCTGTGATGGAGCCTGTTTGCCGTATAGCGACAATACCTTAGCCACCGCCTGTTCAATGTTCAGTTCAGTGGTGTCGAGCAGAGTTGCATCGGACGCCTGTTGCAGCGGTGCTGCGCTACGGCGGGTATCCCGCTCATCGCGATGCTGAATTTCTTGCAACAGGTCGGTCATATTAGCACCCATTCCTTTTTCAATCAACTGCCTGAAGCGGCGTTCGGCTCGTGCCTCGGCACTGGCAGTCAAAAAAACCTTCAAGGATGCATCAGGAAATACCACGGAAGCCATATCTCGCCCGTCTGCTACCAGTCCGGGCGCCTGCCTGAAGGCATGCTGCTTGTGTAACAGGGCTGCCCGCACCGCTGGAAAGGCAGCTACTTTGGAAGCGGCGGCAGCGGTTTGTTCATTACGTACTTGCTCATTGACCAGAGTGCCGTCCAACCAGGTCAGCGCGCCTTCAAAGCGGATTTCCATATTCATGGCCAGAGTCGCAAGGCTAGCTTCATCATCCAGAGAAATAGTTGCACGTTGCGCTGCCACCGCCAGCAGACGATACAGCATGCCGCTGTCCAGATAGTGGTAGCCAAGTTTTTGCGCCACGCGTTGCGCGACAGTGCCCTTGCCTGAAGCAGAAGGTCCGTCTATCGCAATGACCGGTATCGCCTGCACCACCTCGTTAAACCGCGTGAAATAATCCGGAAAAGTCTTGGCGACACAAGCGGGGTCATTAATGCGGATGCCGTTTGCGCCAAACGCGGCCAGAGAAAAGCACATCGCCATGCGATGATCATCATAGGTGTCAATCCCGGAATCTGCGGTTTGCAGCCAGCTGTTGCTGACGGGTGGCGTAATGCGGAGGTAATCCTGACCTTCCTCCACCACTGCACCGAGCTTGCGCAATTCGGTAGCCATGGCAGCAATGCGATCGGTTTCCTTGACTCGCCAACTGGCGATGTTCCGCAAGGTGGTAGTGCCTTCGGCAAATAAGGCAGCTACCGCAAGGGTCATCGCCGCATCAGGTATATGGTTGCAATCGAGATCGATAGCTTTCAATTTGCCGGATAAAGGCGCACGCACCTCCATCCAGTTGGCTCCCTGGGTGATTTGCGCGCCCATTAAAACCAGCGCCTCGGCGAAACGCACATCGCCTTGAATACTGTCGCTGCCCACGCCATTGATACGCACCGGACCGCCGCCTAGCGCACCGGCCGCCAGAAAATAAGAGGCGGAAGAAGCATCGCCTTCCACATGGATGATGCCAGGAGAGCGATAGCGACTGCCTGCAGTCACCGTGAAACTTTGCCAGCCATTTCGCGAAACCGGTACGCCGAAGCGCGACATCATCGCCAGCGTAATTTCAACATAAGGTTTTGAAATCAATACCCCTTCCACCTCTACCGTGACGCTGCGATCCAGTAGCGGCAAGGCCAATAACAGCGCGGTAAGGAATTGGCTGGATACATCACCACGCACGCGGATACTTGAGGCTTCAGTGAATTTGGCGGGATGAATCTGCAAGGGAGGAAATCCGTCATTACCTTGATAATCGATATTTGCACCCAGTGCACGCAGCGCCTCCACCAGATCGCCAATGGGTCGCTCGTGCATACGTGCAACACCGGATAACTGGTAATGGCCACCTGACAAGGCCAAGGCTGCGGTTAGCGGGCGAAAGGCAGTTCCGGCGTTACCCAGAAACAAATCAGCCTGCTTTATCGGGAATTTTCCCTTGCAGCCTTGCACACGAAATACATGCGTATCCAGTTGCTCGATGACTATACCCAGAGTACCTAAGCCCTCCAGCATACGTTGCGTGTCATCGGAAAGTAGCAGATCGCGTATCTCGGTGGTGCCTTCCGCCAGTGCTGCAAGCAATAGCAATCGATTGGAAATGCTCTTGGAGCCAGGTAAAGTGACCGTACCTTGCGCACTAGCCAAGGGCGGTATAAAAATAAAGTTAGCGGAAGTCATTGCGGTACCAGTGAAATTGATGGTGAGATAATAGCCGAAAGCCTGACTGCTAATCTGAAACAGGCTAAAATATAGCGCAAATATCATAAAAAGACCTCATGATGAATAGAAAATTTTCTCAGGAAGCGCTTTCCCATATTCTGGATCAGTCGATCATGTATCAATGTGCCTGCCCGGCACAAGTTTGTGCACTCATCAACCAGCATCGATCGTTGTTCAACTATCAAATGAACTGCCTCAATGCTACCGATGTAGATTGCGCAGTCCATCAGCGCATCGCAAATACGGTGTCCGCCAGCCATGCGCAAATGGAAGATTGTCTGGAAGATATCTTGAGACTGGAAAACTGGGATATGCAGAGCTACGATATGCCTGAATCGGTGAAAGCGCGAATTCTCAAGGGGCTATAATGACAGACTGAAATTCAGCGTGTCCTGTTTACGCACCACCCCGCTCTGAAGGGCGAGGTTTCAGGGTGCGTAGGGGAGGGGTTTCAAACCTTTGCCTGCTTAAAGGCACCGACCTGAAGTCCGGGGATCAATTGTTGCGCCATGCTCTGCGGGCAAAGTGCCGGAGCAATGCGGATTGAACTATTCATGCGTCTTGGGTGCAAAAAGATAATACTGTTATTAGTTCACTGAAGGTCTGATATTATGCCAAGCACTGTATCGGACTTGCCTCTGGATTTTTTCGATAACTCGAACGGATATGAAACTCAAACCTAGATTTTTGCTGGTGATGGCCGCCATTTTCTGCGGCTTCGTATTATTAACCTGGTATTTTTCCTCGCGTTTGATGAACAGCATCAACGAAAAATGGGGCAGCCAGTTTGTAGAACGGCAGGTCATGTTCGATAAATATCGAACGCTGTCTCCGCTGATACGCGAAATCAAGCTGGCGAGTAAAATGGCAGCAGACCCCGATATTATTCAGATGGCTTTGCATGAAAACGATGCCATGCTGAGGGACAAGGGCATCATTGCGATGGAAAAATATCGCTTCGATTTTCGAGACCATAGTTATTTTGCTGCGATAGCACGTTCAGGAAACTATTATTTCAATGATGCAGCCAATCAATTTTATGGAAAACAGCGACGCTATGTCCTGTCCCCGGACAATGTCAATGATAAATGGTTTTATGCAACGATTGCCGATGGCAAGTCCTATCAGGTCAACCTGGATCCGGACATTCACCTCGGCTTGACCAAAGTCTGGATCAATGTACTGATCAAAAATCACAATGAAATTCTGGGGGTCATCGGTACCGGTATCGACCTGACAGATTTTCTCAAGGAAACCGTCAGCATCTCCCAGCGTGGAACGCATAACCTGTTTATAGACAAGGACATGTCCACACAGTTACACAATGATCTCAAATTCATTGATTCCCTAAGTTCAGGCAAGGAAGCGAGTCCGCGTTTCAAGCTTGATTTGTTGCTGAAAAATCCTGCCGACCTCGAACGATTGCGGGAGACGATGCAACAATTGGAAATATACCCGGAGCAGAACAGAACCCTTTGGGTTGATTACGACGGGCAGCAGCAATTGCTCGGCGTAGCCTACCTCCCTGAAGTGGGTTGGTATGACTTAAGCCTGATGGATGCGCACAGCCTGATCTTGCTGGATAACAACTATATGGCACCGATGATGTTCGGCGCTGCTTTCCTGCTGGCGATGATTGTGATGGGACAAGCACTGCGTCGCTGGGTACTCAGACCAATCGCAGCCCTGCAACTTTCTACAGACAAGATTCAAAAAGGTGATTTTAATGTAGCTATTCAGGTGGAAGGCAGTGGCGAGATTGCCAGTCTGTCCAGATCATTTGCCAGTATGGCAAAATATGTGCGGGATACCAACCGCGATCTGGAATACAAGATTGCTGAACGTACCGTGGCATTGCACAAACTGGTCGACGAGCAAAGTGCCATGCTGGAAAATAGACTGGTCGGCATCGCCACGATACGGGATCAAAAAATTGTCTGGGCAAATCCCGCTTATGAAGAATTATTTGGCTATGCAAAAGGCGAATTAACGGGGACTGATCTTCGGCAACTTTATGCCAGCGAGCAGGACTTTCAGGATTCGGCGATAGCCTATGCCGAGGTCAATCAGGGTGTGATGGTTCGCACCCAGCATGAATTTTTACGCAAAGATGGGCGTCATGTCTGGCTGGACATGAGTGGTGCGTTACTGAATAGGGAAAGCTGCGATTCGCTGTGGTTTTTTGTCGATGTAACCGAACGTACCCTGGTCGAAAATAAATTGCGCCAGGCCAAACGTGATGCCGAAGCGGCCAGTCTGGCAAAAAGTGAATTCCTGGCCAACATGAGCCATGAGATACGCACGCCGATGAATGCCATTCTTGGCATGGCGGAAGTCCTGTCTGATACCGAGCTCAGCCTTAAACAGCGCAAATATGTGGGTATTTTTCAAAGTGCCGGCAATAATCTGCTTGAGTTGATTAACGGCATTCTCGATATGTCAAAGGTCGAGTCTGGCCAACTCGAACTGGACAAGGAAGATTTTTCACTCGAATCTACACTCAACGAACTGCTGGATCTGCATGCGATGCGGGTCTTTGACAAGGGCATGGAACTGGTTATGGATCTCCAACCCGGGGTGCCGGAGTTTGTTTACGGTGATGCCAAACGACTCAAGCAATGTCTGACCAATCTGCTGGGCAATGCCATCAAGTTCTCCCGGGAGGGCTTGATTGTTATCACCGTGTGCAGAGTCGAAAACAACCTGATACAGTTCTCGGTTGCTGACACCGGGATTGGCATTCCTGCTGAAAAACAGCATTCCATCTTCGAGGCTTTCGCTCAAGTGGATAGCAGTATTACGCGCAAGTTTGGTGGCACCGGACTGGGTCTGAGCATTACGCGTCGTCTGGTTAATTTGATGGGCGGAGAAATATGGGTAAAGAGTCAGGAAGGTTTGGGCTCTACATTCTACTTTACGGCAAGTCTGCCAAAAATAGAGCAGAGCTCCGATAAAAGTGTGGCTCTGAGCAGACTCAAGATCCTGGTGGTGGATGATTTTTCGATCAATTGCACTATCATGCGTCAGGCACTAGAACCACTGGGCGCACAAGTCTTTGAAGCCACCTCCGGTTTGCAGGCGTTATCGTTGTTAAGTGAAGCGCTTAGCGCAGGAACGCCTATGGATCTTGCGATCGTTGACTGCTTGATGCCCGAGATGGATGTCAT
>CAIRBC010000357.1 GCA_903876685.1 uncultured Nitrosomonadales bacterium
CAGACGAGTTTGACTTTCCAACTCAACCAACCTAAGAATCCTGCCATGATGACAAAACTCGCCGGTGCAAGCAACTTATTTCACTTGCTAACACAAAGTTAAAAGGCGACAAGACCAATTGGGTCTTGTCGCCTTTCTACTGCAACAGTCTTACATTAAACAGTCTAGCTACTGGATCCCAAAATCACGTTAAGCGATGGATTGTGCTGCGGTATCAACGACTGCGGCTTATTGGAGATCGCAGCAATCGGTGTAGCCGACAACCCGGTTACCTGGGTCGTGGTCAATGCCACGACTGCAGGCGTTCCAACAGCATTACCATTCGTGTCAAATTGCTTCAAGGCAGCGACCATTCCGCCTACATTAACCGCCAAGCCTATCGGCGTAGCTGCCCCTGGTGCAGTAGCAGGACTACTCAATAGCGAACCTCCAGAACTAGCCGACAATATCGCCTGCGATTGATTGAAAGAAGCAATCGCTTGAGATAATCCACCTACCTGCGCTTGTAATCCTTGAGTTGCAGGAGTCACAGACACTGCAGGAGTCGCTACCGCAGCATTAGCATTAGCATTAGCATTAGCATTAGCAGCATTTTTGTCAGTAACAAACCAGATATCCGACATTGCATGTGTCTTGCCATCGCTGGTTTCGAAACTGGAGACCAGTCCTTCAATATTTCCGTTATTGGCATTGGATGCTGCCTTGGCAGAAAGATCAAGCTTGGTGATTCCCAGCGTATCCAGCGTGCGCAACTCACCCGCTTGAGTGATACCATCAGAATTACCATCTACCCAAACCTTCAGGTCGGCAAATCCAGCGTCTGCACTGCTAATGGCACCATCTCCATTAGTATCCATGGAAGACAGAGCTGCAAACCCATTGGCAGCCTTTTGCCCATCCGGCAGTACAAACGAACTACCAAACAACTCGCTACCATCGTTGATAACACCATCCTGGTTCCGGTCAATCACCAGCAAACCATCACCTCCAGAAACCCAACCGGTCCCCACAGTATTGCCGGTGGCGAACAGATCGAATTTGGTTCCCGCGGTTATGCTTTGCGTGTTTATGCCATTGCCATTCAAATCAAGAACCAGAGGCGTAGCTAACAGATTTAATTTCGAGAACTGCTCAACGCTGAAGCCGACTTGCAGATTGGCAGCTATTAACGCTTCTACCTGATTGGTGGTCAGTGCGGAAACCTGATCGGTGGTCAGACCCTGATTAATTTGCACCGTCGTCAGAGAGACTATTTGCGCAGTACTCAATACTGCAATATCACGGGTCGTGAATGCAGCAAGCTGAGTTGTAGTCAGACCCAGTTGAATCTGCGCAGTAGTCAATGCCGCCGCCTGATTAGTGCTCAAGGCGACAACCTGGTCGGTAGTTAAACCCTGATTAATCTGCCATGTGGTGAGTGCACGAATCTGACTCGTCGACAGCGCGCCAATTTGATCGGTGGTCAGACCCAGATTAATCTGTGTTGTGGTCAAGGCTGCAATCTGGCTGGTTCTGAAAGCAGCCAGGTCGCGTGTTTCCAGCGAAGCAACCTGGGTTGTAGTCAGTCCCTGTTGTACCTGAGCCGTGGTCAGTGCTGCCGCCTGTGCGGTGGTCAGCGCAATCACCTGATCGGTAGTAAATCCCAGATTAATCTGCGTAGTGCCTAACGCAATCACTTGAGCTGTTGTCAACGCGGCCAGATCATTGGTTACCAAAGCGGCAATCTGTGCTGTCGTCAATCCCTGCTGTATCTGCGCGGTGGTCAATGCCACAGCCTGATCTGTATTCAGGGCGACAATCTGATCCGTCGTAAGCCCTAGCATTACCTGTGTGGTAGTTAGCGCACGTACCTGATCCGTAGTCATGGCAACAATATGGGCGGTGCTAAGCCCCTGATTAACCTGCGCCGTGGTCAAAGCGGCTATCTGACTGGTTTTCATGGCAGCCAAATCGCGTGTTACCAGCGCGGCAACCTGGGTCGTAGTCAGACCTTGTTGTACCTGAGCCGTAGTCAGAGCGCGAACCTGATCCGTAGTCATCACGACAACTTGGTCGGTAGTCAGTCCCAATTCAATCTGGTTTGTGGTCAGTGCAACTATTTGCGCCGTATTCAAGGCAACAACATCACGGGTAACCAGAGCATTGATCTGCGCGGTAGTCAGTCCAAGTTGTATCTGCGCCGTGGTCAAGGCTGCCGCCTGATCAGTGCTCAACGCAACAATCTGATCAGTGGTCAGACCCAGTTGCACCTGTGTCGTGGTCAATGCACGTATCTGATTCGTCGTTAACGCAGCAACCTGTGCTGTGGTCAGACCCTGATTAATCTGAGCAGTAGTCAGCACCGCAATCCGATCAACCTTGAAGGCGACCAGATCGCGAGTTTCCAGTGCGGCAACCTGCGCAGTATTCAGACCCAGTTGCACCTGCGCCGTAGTCAACACTGCTGCCTGACTGGTGGTCAGCGCAACGATCTGATCGGTGGTAAGACCCTGATTAATCTGAGCTGTAGTCAACACTGTCACCTGCGTTGTATTCAAGACAGCCAGATCAGCTGTTTCAAGTACGGCAAGTTGGGTGGTAGTCAGCCCCAGTTGTAATTGCGCCGTGGTTAAGGCATACACCTGATCAGTGGTCAGTGCAACAACCTGATCAGTCGTCAAGCCGAGCTGAACTTGCGCCGTAGTGAGTGCACGAATCTGGCTCGAGTTCAATGCCTGCAGATCACGGGTACTGAGTGCGGCAAGCTGAGCCGTGCCAAGGCTCTGTAACTGAGCCGTGGTTAATGCAGCCGTCTGATCCGTGCTCAACGCAACGATCTGGTCAGTGGTCAGACCCTGTTGCACCTGAGCCGTGGTCAATGCACGCATCTGATTCGTACTCAGCACCGCAACCTGAGCTGTGGTTAGACCCAGATTAATCTGCGCCGTAGTCAGCACGGCAATCTGGCTGGTCTTGAAGGCGGCCAGATCACGTGTTGTCAGTGCAGCAACCTGAGTTGTAGTCAACCCCAACTGTACCTGTGCTGTGGTCAGCGCATTAGCTTGTGCGGTAGTCAAGGAGACAATCTGATCAGTAGTCAGTCCCAGATTGATCTGTGCGGTAGTCAACGCAGCCACCTGACTGGTGCTCAGTTCGACCAAATCGCTGGTTAACAGAACCGCAATGTTGGCTGTGGTCAGTGCCTGCACCTGCGTCGTGCTGAGCGCTGCGGCCTGATCAGTGGTCAATGCTACTATTTGATCTGTAGTAAGACCCTGCTGCACCTGAGCCGTAGTCAACGCACGAACCTGGTTCGTACTCAACGCAGCAACCTGTGCCGTAGTCAGACCCAGGTTAATCTGCGCCGTGGTCAATGCCGCAACCTGATTGGTTCTGAAGGCCGCCAGATCTCGTGTTTCCAGAGCCGCAACCTGAGTCGTTGTAAGACCCTGCTGTACCTGCGCTGTGGTCAGCGCGTTAGCCTGCGCAGTGGTCAAGGCAATTATCTGATCGGTGGTCAAACCTTGGTTAATCTGCGCCGTAGTCAATACAGACAGCTGAGCAGTACTCCAGGCAGCCAAATCTCTGGTTAAAAGCACGGCTAGCTGAGCCGTCGTCAGACCTAATTGCACCTGTGCTGTAGTCAGCGCCGCAGCCTGATCCGTCGTCAAGGCAACAACCTGATCCGTGGTCAGACCCTGCTGAACCTGCGCAGTAGTAAGTGCACGAACCTGGTTCGAGGTCAAGGCCACTATCTGGGCGGTACTCAGACCCAAATTAATTTGTGCCGTGGTCAAGGCCGCAATCTGGCTGGTCTTGAAGGCCGCAAGATCGCGTGTTTCAAGTGCTGCCACCTGAATGGTGGTCAACCCCTGCTGCACTTGCGCCGTGGTCAGCGCGTTCGCCTGCGCCGTGGTCAAGGCGACGATCTGATCGGTAGTCAATCCCTGATTAACCTGAGCCGTAGTCAACACAACCAGTTGATTAGTGCCTAGAGCCGCTATGTCGCGAGTTTGTAACACGGCAAGCTGCGCCGTAGTCAGACCTAGTTGCACCTGTGCCGTAGTCAGCGCCACTGTCTGATCCGTACTCAGAACGGCAACCTGATCGGTGGTCAGACCCTGCTGCACCTGTGCTGTGGTCAGCGCACGAACCTGATCCGTGGTCATGGCACGGATATGGTCAGTGGTCAAACCAAAGTTGATCTGCGCCGTAGTCAAGGCGGAAATCTGACTGGCCCCGATGGCTGCAAGATCGCGTGTTTCGAGTGCTGCCACCTGCGTCGTGTTCAATCCCAGCGAAATTTGCGCCGTAGTCAGTGCCCTAGCCTGATCGGTTGTGAAAGCAACGATATGGTCAGTCGTCAGACCTAGATTAATCTGTGCTGTCGTCAGAGCAACGACTTGCGCCGTACTCATTGCAGCCAGTTCACGTGTTCCAAGTGCGGCTAGTTGTAAACTGTTCAGACCCTGCTGAATCTGAGCCGTACCTAACGCAAATGTCTGAGCCGTACTCAGTGCCGCAATCTGCTCAGTCGTCAAGCCGAGATTAACCTGTGTCGTGCTCAAGCTTGCAACCTGTGCCGTACTCATGACTGCCAGATCACCTGTCTCGATTGCTGAAACCTGTGCAGAGGTCAGAGCACGCACCTGAAGCGTCGTCAGCGAAACCACCTGATCAGAAGTCAAGGCAACAATATGGTCTGTGGTCAATCCTTGGTTAATCTGTGTTGTGGTCAGAGCACGAATCTGATTGGTGTTCAATGCAACAACCTGAGCAGTAGTCAAGGCGAGATTAATCTGCGCAGTCGTAAGCACAGCAATCTGACTGGTCTTGAATGCTGCCAAATCACGTGTTTCAAGTGCTGCTACCTGCGTCGTTGTCAGACCGAGCTGCACCTGTACGGTAGTCAGCGCATTTGCCTGAGACGTAGTCAGTGCGACAATCTGGTCGGTAGTCAACCCAAGGTTAACCTGCATGGTGGTCAGTGCAGATACCTGGCCGGTACTCATGACTGCAAAATCGCCAGTCTCTAGCGCGGCTACCTGATTGGTCGTCAAACCTTGTAGTTGCAACGTAGTCAATGCATACACTTGATCAGAACTCAAGGCAACGATCTGATCTGTAGTCAGACCTTGTTGAACCTGCGCAGTGGTCAGTGCGCGTACCTGATTGGTTCCCAACGCAACAACCTGATCGGTAGTCATGCCCAAATTAATCTGCGCCGTGGTCAGCGCTGTAATCTGGTTAGTCTTAAGTGCCGCCAAATCGCGGGTCTCCAAAGCGGCAATCTGTGTCGTACTCAACGCCATCACCTGTGCTGTGGTCAACACGTTCGCCTGAGTCGTGGTCAGAGCAATGATCTGGTCAGTGGTTAACCCCTGGTTAATCTGCGCCGTGGTCAACGCGACGATTTGAGCCGTCGTCAGCGCTGCCAAATCGCGTGTTACCAGTGCAGCAACCTGAGCTGTAGTCAACCCTTGCTGAACCTGTGCTGCCGTCAAGGAAGCCGCCTGAGCCGTCGTCAGTGCAGCGACCTGGTCGGTGGTCAGCCCCTGATTGATCTGCGCCGTGGTCAGTGCGCGAATCTGATCCGTGCCAAGCGCTACAATATGTTCAGTGCTAAGACCCAGGTTAATCTGCGCCGTAGTCAGCACTGCAATCTGGCTGGTCTTGAACGTGGCCAGATCACGTGTCTCCAGTGCTGAAACCTGAGTCGTAGTCAACCCCTGCTGTACTTGCGCAGTAGTCAAAGCGTTAGCCTGCGCTGTCGTCAACGCAACTATCTGATCTGTAGTCAACGCCAGATTAATCTGTGTAGTAGTTAACGCAGACACCTGAGCTGTGCTCATAGCAGCCAGATCACTGGTTTGCAAGGCTTCCAGCTGAGATGTAGTCAGACCCTGCTGTACCTGCGCAGTAGTCAGTGCAGCTGCCTGATCACTGGTCAGTACGAAAATCTGGTCAGTGGTCAGACCCAGATTAACCTGCGTCGTCGTCAAGGCGCGGATCTGCGTCGTGTTCAACGCAGCTATATGGTCTGTAGTCAGACCCTGGTTAATCTGCGCCGTAGTCAACGCAGCAATCTGGTTGGTCTTGAACGATGCCAGATCACGCGTTTCCATTGCGTTAACCTGTGCGGTTGTCAAACCCAACTGAATCTGCGCCGTAGTCAGCGCGCTGGCCTGTGCTGTGGTTATTGCAACAATCTGATCCGTGGTCAGTCCGCGATTAACCTGAGCCGTTGTCAACACAATCACTTGCGCGGTCGTCAGCGCTGCCACATCGGCGGTTACCATCGCGGCCAATTGGTCAGTGGTAAGACCCAGTTGCACTTGAGCCGTGGTCAGCGCGCTTGCCTGTGCCGTACTCAACGCAACGATCTGTTCGGTGGTAAGTCCCAGCTGCACCTGCGCAGTGGTGAGAGCACGGATCTGATCAGTACTCAGCGCTGCAATATGGTCAGTCCTGAGCCCAAGGTTTATTTGTGCCGTAGATAGAGCAGCAATCTGGCTGACCTTGAAGGCGGCCAAATCGCGCGTTTCGAGCGCTGCTACCTGAGTCGTGGTCAAACCCTGCCTGATTTGTGCGGTAGTCAGCGCATTCGCCTGCGCGGTAGTCAGCGAGACAATCTGATCGGTGGTCATACCCAGATTAATCTGCGCCGTAGTCAGTGCGGCGATCTGCATGGTGCTCAGCGCAGCCAGATCAGCCGTAACCAAGGCCGCAATCTGAGAAGATGTAAGCACTTGCAACTGAGCGGTGCTCAACGCGGCAGCCTGATCTGTAGTCAATGCAACGATCTGATCGGTGGTGAGTCCAAGATTAACCTGCGCCGTGGTCAATGCGACCATTTGTGATGTTGTCAGCCCAGCCAGATTTCTTGTTTCCAATGCGGTAATTTGAGAGGAAGTCAAACCCAGTTGGACTTGTGTCACCGTCAGCGCAGCAACTTGATCCGTGGTCAGCGCAACAATCTGACCGGTGGTAAAACCCAACTGTAATTGTGCAGTGGTGAATGCTCGCACCTGATTAGTATTCAGTGCGCCAATCTGGTCAGTGGTGAGACCCTGGTTGATTTGAGCCGTAGTCAGCACGGCAATTTGACTGGTCTTGAAAGCAGCCAGATCGCGTGTTTCCAGCGCCGCAACCTGGGTGGTAGTCAATCCCTGCTGCACTTGTGCCGTGGTCAGTGCATTTGCCTGTGCCGTAGTAAGCGCAACGATCTGGTCAGTGGTGAGGCCAAGATTAACCTGCGCGGTGGTCAATGCGACCACTTGTGCAGTTGTCAGCGCAGCCACATCTCGTGTTTCCAGTGCGGAAATCTGCGAGGAAGTCAAACCCAGCTGTACCTGCGTCACCGTCAGCGCAGCAACTTGATCCGTGGTCAGCGCAACAATCTGGTCGGTGGTAAAACCCAACTGTATCTGCAAGGTAGTGAAGCCACGAATCTGATTCGAAGTCAAGACACCGACCTGATCTGTGGTCAGCCCCTGCCTTATCTGTGTCGTGGTTAACATCGCAATCTGGTTGGTCTTGAGAGCGACCAGATCACGCGTGGTAATTGCGGCGATCTGGGTGGTAGTCAAGCCTTGTTGAACTTGTGCCGTGGTTAATGAACTCGCCTGTGCCGTAGTCAAGGCGACAATCTGATCCGTAGTCAGACCCTGATTAACTTGAGCAGTGGTCAATGCGACGATTTGAGCAGTAGTCATTACGGCCAGATCACCTGTTTCCAGCGCCGCAACCTGCGCAGTGCCCAGTCCCAATTGAATCTGCGTAAGGGTCAATGCAGCAACTTGATCACTGCCTAAGGCCACGATCTGATCGGTGCTCAACGCATACACCTGAGTGCTCGTCAATGCACGAATTTGTGACGTAGACAGCGCAGCAACCTGGTCGGTCGTCAATCCCTGATTTATCTGTGCTGTCGTCAAAACGGCAATCTGACTGGTCTTGAAGGCGACCAGATCACGAGTTTCAAGAGCAGCAACCTGGGTTGTGGTTAACCCCAATTGTATTTGAGCGGTGGTCAACACATTTGCCTGCGTCGTGGTCAGCGCAACGATCTGGTCGGTGGTCAATCCCTGGTTTACCTGCGCCGTAGTCAGTGAAACCAACTGTTGCGTAGTCAGAGCGACAAAATCACGTGTTTCAAGCGACTCAACCTGAGCCGTAGTCAATCCTTGCTGAATCTGCGCTGTAGTCAGGGCGGCTACCTGGTTACTGCTCAGTGCAACGATCTGATCAGTGGTCAACCCAAGTTGAACCTGTGCTGTGGTCAACGCACGCACCTGATCGGTAGTCAACGCAACGATTTGATCCGTCGTCAATCCCAGTTTTACCTGTGCTGTGGTCAGCGCCGCAACCTGAGTTACCTTGAACGCCGCGAGATCACGCGTTTCCAGAGCTGCGACCTGAATCGTGGTCAAGCCCTGCTGTACCTGCGCCGTAGTGAAGGTACTCGCCTGCGTCGTGGTCAACGCAATAATCTGGTCGGTAGTCATTCCGAGATTAATCTGCGCGGTAGTCAGTGCAGCAATCTGTGCCGTACTCAATGCAGCCAAATCCTGCGTTACTAATACAGCAACCTGAGCGGAATTCAGTGCCTGCACCTGCGCTGGGCTCATTGCATAGACCTGATCTGAACTCAGGACAATCACTTGATCCGTGGTCAAGCCCACTTGAACTTGGGAAGTAGTCAACGCACGAATTTGTGCGGTGCCCAACGCGGCCAGATCACGCGTCAACAGCGCGGCAACGTGTGTCGTCGTCATGGCCTGTATCTGCATCGTGGTCAGTGCTACCGCCTGATCCGTACTCAACACTGCAACCTGGTCAGTGGTGAAACCCTGTTGCACCTGAGCCGTGGTAAAGGCACGAATCTGAGACGTATTCAACACAGACATCTGATCAGTGGTCATACCCAGGTTAATCTGAGCCGTGGTTAGCACTGCAATCTGACTGGTCTTGAAAGCCGCCAGATCGCGGGTTTCCATCGCAGCTACCTGAGTCGTAGTTAATCCCAGTTGCACCTGAGCTGTAGTCAGCGCATTCGCGTGCGCCGTAGTCAATGCGACGATCTGATCTGTAGTCAATCCCAACCTGACCTGACCTGTCGTCAGCGCAGACACTTGTGTGGTACTCATGGCGGCAAAATCAAGTGTTTCAAGCGCCGCAATCTGCGCCGTACCCAGGCTTTGAACCTGAGTCGAGGTTAACGCAACCACCTGATCCGAACTCAGAGCAACAATCTGGTCTGTAGTTAGTCCCTGCTGCACCTGCGCTGTAGTCAACGCGCGGAGTTGAGTCGAGCTCAAAGCGCCAATCTGATCAGTAGTGAGTCCCAGATTAATTTGCGCGGTAGTCAACACGTTTATCTGGCTGGTCTTTAACGCAGCCAGATCACGCGTTTCAAGTGCGGAAACCTGACTTGAAGTCAATCCCTGCTGTATCTGAGCGGTAGTCAGCGCACTCGCCTGTGTCGTTGTCAACGCAACAATCTGATCAGTGGTAAGTCCCAGATTAATCTGTGTAGTCGTCAACGCCATTATCTGAGACGTCGTTAATGCGGCCAAATCGCGAGTTACCAGCACAGCAATCTGTGCCGAAGTTAACCCCTGCTGTATCTGTGCCGTAGTCAGCGCGACCGCCTGATCTGAACTCAAGGCGACAATCTGATCAGTCGTCAGACCGAGTTGCACCTGTGAGGTGGTGAGCGCACGGATCTGTGCAGTTCCCATCCCGGCAATCTGATCAGTCGTCAGACCCTGATTGATTTGCGCCGTAGTCAGCGCGGCTATCTGCGAAGTCTTGAAGGCAGCCAGATCACGTGTTTCAAGCGCGGCAACCTGTGTAGTCGTCAACCCCTGCTGCACTTGAGCTGTCGTCAACGCACTGACCTGATTCGTAGTCAGCGCAATGATCTGGTCTGTGGTCAACCCCTGATTAACCTGCGCCGTGGTCAGCGAACTGATTTGAGATGTCGTCAAGGCGGACAGATTCAGCGTTTCAAGCGCAGCAACCTGTGTCGTTGAAAGTCCTTGCTGAATCTGCGACGTAGTCAGCGCGACAAGCTGATCCGAGCTAAGCGCAACGATTTGATCGGTGGTCAGCGCATTCACCTGAGCCGTCGTCAGTGCACGAATTTCCGAGGTGGTCAACGCGGCAATCTGCTCGGTGCTCAACCCCTGATTAATCTGCGCCGTAGACAAGGCAACAATCTGATTAGTCCGCATTGCGGCCAAATCACGGGTTGACAGTGCTGCAATTTGAGACGTGGTTAAACCCAGTTGTATCTGTGCCGTGGTTAGAACACTAGCCTGAAGCGTGGTTAGTGCGGCTACCTGATCCGTAGTCAGCCCCTGATTGATTTGCGCAGTGGTCAGCACGATCACTTGTCCGGTATTCATCGCAGCAAGATCACGTGTTTCGATCGCAGCAATCTGTGCGGTAGTCAAGCCCAACTGCACTTGCGCCGTAGTCAGCGAGTTCACCTGAGCCGTGGTCAGCGCGACAATCTGGTCGGTGGTCAGACCCAACTGAACCTGCGCCGTAGTCAGTGCACGCACCTGATCTGTCGTCATCGCAACGATTTGACTGGTGCTAAGACCCTGGTTGATCTGCGCCGTAGTCAGCACAGCAATCTGGTTGACCTTGAAGGCAGCCAGATCACGAGTTTCCAGTGCGGCAACCTGAGTCGTGGTAAGACCCTGCTGCACCTGGGCTGTAGTCAGCGCTGCAGCCTGTGTGGTAGTCAAGGCAATCACCTGATCGGTGGTGAAGCCCAGATTAACTTGCGCCGTAGTAAATGCTGCCACCTGAGCCGTGCTCATGACGGACAGATCACCCGTTACCAGCACTGCGACCTGTGCCGTGGTCATACCCTGTATCTGCGCAGTAGTCAGCGCGGCTGCCTGATCCGAAGTTAAAGCAACGATCTGGTCAGAGGTCAAACCCAGTTGCACTTGCGCGGTAGACAATGCACGTATCTGCGCTGTACCCAGTGCAGCCAGATCGCGAGTGTTTAACGCGGCGAGCTGTACAGAGTTCAAGCTCTGCACCTGTGCCGTGGTCAGCGCTGCTGCCTGATCCGTACTCAACGCAACAATCTGGTCGGTCGTCAGACCGTTCAATACCTGATTAGTGGTTAATGCACGGATTTGAGAGGTATTCAAAGCGGCGATCTGGGCAGTAGTCATGCCTAGATTAATTTGCTCAGTGGTCAATACGGCAATCTGACTGGTCTTGAAAGCGGCCAGATCTCGCGTTTCCATTGCAGCAATCTGTGTTGTGGTCAAACCCAGTTGAACTTGAGCAGTGGTCAGCGCATTTGCCTGCGCCGTAGTCAGTGCGACAACCTGATCAGTAGTAAAGCCCTGATTAATCTGTGCTGTGGTCAGCGCAGCAATTTGCGATGTACTCATCGAGGCCAAATCAAGCGTTTCCAGCGCCTGAACTTGCGCAGTGGTCATAACCTGCAATTGCGCGTTAGTCAGTGCAATCGACTGATCAGAGCTAAGTGCCACGATTTGATCGGTAGTCATACCAAGCCGCACTTGCGCCGTGGTCAAGGCACGAACCTGGTTGGTGCTCATTGCCACCACCTGATCGGTGGTCAACCCTCTGTTGATCTGCGCGGTAGTCAGGGCTGCAATCTGACTGGTCTTGAAAGCGGCAAAATCACGCGTTTCCATCGCGGCCAACTGATCTGTAGTCAGACCGAGCTGCACCTGAGCCGTGGTCAGCGCTGCAGACTGATCGGTAGTCAACGCAACGATCTGAGCGGTCGTCAAAACCTGATTAATCTGAGCTGTGGTCAACGCGTTCACTTGCGCGGTAGTCATCGCAGCTAAATTGCGTGTTTCAAGCGCAACAACCTGGGTGGTGGTCAAAGCCTGCACCTGTGCGGTAGTCAAGGCCACTGCCTGATTGGTACTTAATGCAACAATGTGATCAGTGGTCAAACCCTGCTGCACTTGGGCTGTGGTAAGGACTCGCACTTGCGAGGTATTCAGTGCTGCGACCTGATCGGTGGTTAAACCCAGATTAATCTGTGCAGTGGTCAACGCAATCAACTGGCTGGTTTTGAAGGCAGCAAAATCGAGGGTACTCATCGCAGCAAGTTGTGCCGACGTCAGTCCCAACTGTACCTGTGCCGTCGTCAACGCTGCAGTCTGAGCAGTAGTCAAAGCCACGATCTGATCGGTGGTCAATCCCTGACTGAGCTGAGCAGTGGTCAACGAAACCACCTGGGCAGTATTCAATACCGCAAAATCACTGGTTTCAAGCGCGGCAAGCTGAGCTGTCCCCAGACCCTGTTGAAGCTGTGCCGTGGTAAGCGCGGCGACTTGCGCAGTGGTAAGTGCGACGATCTGATTGGTGCTCAACGCATTAATTTGAGCGGTGGTAAGGGCGCGGATTTGATCGGTCGTCAGTGCGCCAATCTGATCAGTGCTCAGACTCTGGTTAATCTGAGCCGTAGTCAACGCGGCAATCTGGCTGGTCTTGAAGGCAGCCAGATCACGGGTTTCCAGTGCTGCCACCTGAGTCGTCGTCAACCCCTGCTGTACCTGTGCCG
Source organism: uncultured Nitrosomonadales bacterium (assembly GCA_903876685.1). Classification (GTDB taxonomy): domain Bacteria; phylum Pseudomonadota; class Gammaproteobacteria; order Burkholderiales; family Gallionellaceae; genus Gallionella. Next base: position 12,560 of record CAIRBC010000357.1, read on the forward strand.
TAGTCAGCGCTGAAGCTTGAGCGGTAGTCAGTGCTACAATTTGATCTGTAGTAAGTCCCAGATTAATCTGCGTCGTGGTGAAAGCAACCACTTGTGCGCTAGTCAGCGCAGCCAGGTCACGGGTAATCAGCGCGTTAACCTGTGACGAGGTCAAACTCACCACCTGCGCCGTTGAAAGTGTGGCTGCCTGTGCCGTACTCAACGCGACGATCTGATCTGTGGTCAGACCCAGTTGCACCTGAGCCGTGGTGAGCGCGCGAGTCTGTGCAGTGCTCAATGCGGCAATATGATCGGTAGTCAAACCCAAGTTAATCTGCGCCGTAGTCAGCGCGGCAATCTGACTGGTCTTGAACGCGGCCAAATCACGCGTCTCCAGTGCAGCTACCTGCGTGGTAGTCAAACCTTGCTGCACCTGCGCTGTCGTCAGCGCGGCAGACTGATCCGTAGTCAATGCCACCACCTGATCGGTGGTCATGCCTAGATTAATTTGCGCCGTAGTCAACGCAGTGATCTGAGCCGTGCCCATCGCGGACAGATCCAGCGTTTCCAAAGCAGTGACCTGCGCTGAGGTCAGCGCTTGCACCTGGGCGGTGGTCAATGCCGCAATCTGTGTAGAACTCAAACTTACGATCTGGTCGGTAGTCAGTCCCTGAGCAACCTGCGCCGTAGTCAGCGCCATCATCTGGTTTGAGCTCATCGCAGCCAAATCACGCGTTTCCAGCGCTGCCACCTGGGTGGTAGTCAACCCCTGCTGTATCTGGGCAGTCGTCATCGCCCGCACCTGATCGGTGGTGAGTGCCACGATCTGGTCGGTAGTCAGACCCTGTTGTACCTGTATGGTCGTCAGCGCCCTGATCTGACCCGTGGTCAGCGCAACAAACTGATCGGTAGTCAAACCCTGATTTATTTGGGCAGTCGTCAACACCATAATCTGGCTAGACCTTAATGCAACCAGGTCAGCTGTTTCTAATGCAGCTATCTGGGTCGTCGTAAATCCCTGCCTGAGTTGCGCGGTCGTCAGACCTTGTTGCACCTGAGCCGTAGTGAGCGCCACTATCTGGTCTGTTGTGAACCCCTCACTAATTTGTTGCGTTGTTAACGTAGCAATAGAAGAGGTAGAAAAACCTGCAATCTGCGCAGTCGACATTGATGCAATTTGCGCAGTTGACAATCCGGTAAAGATGGACATAATTTAACTCCCTTTAAAATCATTTAACTAGAAAACTAACGCGGGTAGTTTAGCCTAGAAAAAAATACTGGTTTAGGAAAACAATTAAAGACACTAAAGACTCTGTCCAGTTTATCGGCAACTTTCAGCAGAACTTTAGAAAAAATTTAGCCTTTTTGAAGGGTCGAAATAAAAACAGTCAGGGATGAAATTTGTCACTTTAACGGCTCAGATAATCCGTTTGACAACCCGCGTGACTAGCCCTCACGCTTCAGATTGGCTGCCACCAGTATACCTGCTTCATAAAGCAGCCATAGCGGAATCGCCAGCATGAATTGCGAAACCACGTCAGGCGGGGTGAATATAGCGCCGATGACAAAGGCACCGACGATCGCATAAGGGCGAATTTCTCTCAACTTTTCAACAGTGACCACCCCCATGCGCACCAGCAGCACGACCGCAACCGGCACTTGAAAGGTCACACCAAAGGCCAGAAACATACTAATGACAAAGCCGAGGTATTTATCGATGTCCGTCATCACCGCGACACCCAGCGGCGCTGAGGCGGTAATAAAACCGAACACCACCGGGAATACCACAAAATAAGCAAAAGCCATGCCGCAATAAAACAGCAGCGTGCTGGCAATGACCAACGGCGCCACCAAACGTTTTTCATGCGCATACAACCCGGGTGCGACAAAACTCCAGACCTGATACAGAATATACGGCAGGGTAATCATCAGCGCGGTCATCAACGCTACTTTGAGCGGCACGAAAAAAGGCGTAGCAACATCAGTGGCGATCATCTGCCCGCCTTTGGGCAACTTCGCCAGCAAGGGTTGAGCAAGCAATGCATAAAGGTCTGCAGCCCAATGGAATAAACCCAGAAACACCAGTAGCAACACCACTGCAATGTTCAGCAAACGCTTGCGTAACTCGATCAGATGCGCGATAAAATTTTCGCTGTCGCCCATGGTCAGGGTTTCACATCCGGTTTGGCTGCAGGGTGAACGGTATTCACATCCTGTACATCGGTCACAGCCTTGCCCTGCTGCACCATTAGAATTTTCCGTTCCAGCGCACTCCTGGCATCTTGCGTGGCTTGCTCGACAGCGCTGGCCTCCTTGAGCAGGCTGCTTTTCAGTTGATTTACCTCTTCGATGGCCATCTCTTTTGCAATGTCGGTTTTGATACTGTGCACATAACGCTGCACCCGCCCCCACAACAACCCTGCTGTACGCGCAACCTTAGGCAAACGCTCGGGACCGATGACCACCAGTGCCACCACCATGATCACCACCAACTCGGAGAAGGCAAAGTCAAACATGCGTACCGGACTTTGCTTTCGACTGAACTTGAGCGGTCACTTCGCCTTCAATGGCCTGCACTTCTGCTTGTGCCTGCCTGGGTTCATCCTCGCGCACGCCCTCCTTGAAGTTTTTCACCGCGCCACCCAGGTCGCTGCCAATATTACGCAGTTTCTTGGTGCCAAATATCATTACCACAATCAGCAATACAACCAGCCAGTGCCAGATACTAAAACTACCCATACTGCTCTCCCCAGATTAGATTAACCGCGCTTCACCATGGGCGGAATGTTAGCACCGCCGATCACATGGATATGCAAATGAAACACTTCCTGACCACCGCCTCGCCCGGTGTTAATCACCGTGCGAAAGCCCTTTTCCAAGCCTTGTTCGCGTGCCAATCTGGCTGCGAGCACCAACATTCTGCCCAACAAATTCGCATGAGCGTCCTCGGCGTCCGCCAGTGAGGCCAGATGCAACTTGGGGATCAACAAGAAATGTACGGGTGCAACCGGGTTAATATCATGGAATGCCAGCACCTCATCATCTTCATATACCTTACGACCAGGAATTTCACCACAGGCAATCTTGCAGAACAGACAATCTCCCATATTCAATCCTTTTTACGGCTTTGTTTTTCAGCTAACCCGGACAAACCTTCACGACGCGCCAGTTCGTCCAGCACATTCTCCGCACTCAACTGATGGTGCGACAGCAATACCATGCAATGAAACCATAAATCAGCAATCTCGTAAACCAGATGAGACTTGTCACCCTCTTTGCTGGCCAAAATCACTTCCGTCGCTTCCTCGCCGACTTTTTTCAAAATCGCATCTTCGCCTTTACTAAACAGCCTGGCGACATAAGAGCTTTCAGGCGCGGCTGTTTTGCGTGCGGCCAGCGTTTCAGTGAGTCGTTGCAATATATCAGGATTCATTTTCCGGTTTCCTGTAAATTTCTTCGGGATTCTTCAGTACCACATCCTTTTCCACCCATACGCCATTTGCCAGCTCTTTATAAAAACAGCTCTCGCGTCCGGTATGGCAGGCGATGCCGCCCTGTTGTTCAATTTGCAACAGTATTACATCGCTGTCGCAATCCAGCCGAATTTGTTTTACTTTCTGGATATGACCGGACTCTTCGCCCTTGTGCCACAATTTTTTACGCGAACGGGACCAGTATACCGCCTCAGACTTCTGGAAGGTCAGCTTCAAGGCCTCGCGATTCATCCAGGCTACCATCAACACCCGACCGCTAATGGCATCCTGCGCGATCGCACAGACCAGACCATCCTCCGACCAATTAACCTTTTTCAACCAGTCATCGCTCATCGCCGTACCTCAATCCCCTGCCCGGCCATGAAAGTCTTCGCCTGTTGCACGGTATATTCGCCGAAATGAAAAATACTCGCCGCCAATACGGCGTCGGCACCACCTAGTTTTACGCCATCGGCCAGATGCTGCAGATTACCTACCCCGCCGCTGGCGATGACCGGAATGTCCAGCGCGTCTGTCACTGCCCGTGTCAACCCCAAGTCGAAACCATTCTTCTGACCGTCCCGATCCATGCTGGTCAGCAGGATTTCACCTGCCCCCAACGCCTGCATTCTTCTCGCCCATTCGACCGCATTCATGCCGGTCGCGCGACGTCCGCCATGCGTGAATACTTCCCAGAAACCCTGTTCATTTCTTTTGGCATCGATAGCTACCACGATGCATTGCGAACCATAGCGCCCTGCCGCCTCTTCGACCAGTTGCGGGTTCAGCACCGCCTGCGTATTAATACTTACCTTGTCAGCACCCGCATTCAGCAGATTGCGCACGTCAATCACTTCCCGCACGCCGCCGCCCACGGTCAAGGGAATGAACACTTGTGAAGCGACCTGTTCGATAATACGAAAAATGATGCCTCTATCGTCTGAACTGGCGGTAATATCCAGAAAAGTCAGCTCGTCCGCACCCTGCTCATCATAACGGCGGGCAATTTCAACCGGATCCCCGGCATCACGCAACTCCACAAAACTAACCCCTTTGACCACTCGTCCTGCGGTGACATCGAGACAGGGAATGATACGTTTGGCCAACATGGTTAAAGCACTGCGCCGGTCAATTCATCCGCCAGCGCCTGAGCCTCGGCAAAATTCAGCGTGCCCTCGTAAATGGCGCGTCCGGTAATCGCACCGGTGATGCCTTCTCCCTGTACCGCACACAGCGCCCTGACATCGTCCAGGTTGGTGATGCCGCCACTGGCGATCACCGGCACATGCAGCGGCCTGGCCAGATCGACACTCGCAGGAATATTCACCCCATTTAACATACCATCGCGACCGATGTCTGTATAAATGACGGCTTCCACCCCATAACCCTGAAAACGCAACGCCAGATCGGCCGCATCATGCCCGGTGAGTTTCGACCAGCCATCCACCGCCACCTTGCCACCCTTGGCATCCAACCCCACCATGATATGGCCGGGGAAGGCATCGCAGGCCTCATGCAGGAAACCGGGAACCTTTACCGCCGCCGTGCCGATGATCACATAAGTCACCCCGATATCCAAATAACGCTCGATGGTTTCCAGGTCGCGGATACCGCCGCCCAGTTGTATCGGCACCTCGCTGCCTTGCATTGCCTTGATGATTCCGCGCACTGCGGAGCCATTTTTTGGTTTGCCGGCGAAGGCACCGTTCAAGTCGACCAGATGCAGGCGTCTGGCGCCTTGCTCCAGCCAATGCTGCGCCATCTCAGCAGGATGTTCGGAAAATACCGTGGCATTTTCCATCACGCCCTGTTTGAGGCGCACACAATGACCGTCTTTCAAATCAATAGCAGGAATAATCAGCATGGCAGCACATTAAAAAAGTTAAGGATTCCATTGCACAAAATTTTGCAGCAGCTTGAGCCCTGCCGTTTGGCTTTTTTCCGGATGAAACTGTACTGCGTACAAATTTTCTCGCGCCACCGCACACACAAAAGGCTGCGGATAATCGCTGGTAGCCTGCACTAACGCATTGTCCAGAGGACGCACATAATAACTATGCACAAAGTAGAAGCGTGCATCCTGCTCTATGCCCTCCCATAAAGCATGAGCTACCGTCCGGTGCACCTGATTCCAGCCCATATGCGGCACCTTGAGTTTCTGCTGCTGTGCATCGTGCAGATTAGTGGCAAAACGCAGTACCTCTCCGCGCAAGATCCCCAGTCCCGCCACATCGCCCTCCGCACTGTGCTCAAACAGCATCTGCAAACCAATGCATATTCCCAGGAATGGCTTGTTGCGCGCAGCCTCCAGCACCGCCTCCCGCAAACCGCGTGCCTCCAGTTCGCGCATGCAATCCGGCATCGCTCCCTGCCCGGGAAATACCACTCGTCCTGCCTGTGCAATGACTATCGGGTCGGCACTGACGATAATTTCAGCATCCGGGGCTACCCGGCGCAAGGCCTGTTCGACAGAACGTAAGTTGCCCATTCCATAATCTACTACCGCGACATCATTCATTTTGGCTTACAACATCCCTTTAGTAGAAGGCATCGCACCCTGCATACGAGGATCCGGTGTCAACGCCATGCGCAAGGCACGTCCAAAAGCCTTGAACAGAGTTTCTGCCTGATGATGGGCATTGTTGCCAGACAGGTTATCGATATGCAGGCTGACCAGCGCATGATTGACAAAACCCTGAAAAAACTCGCGGATCAAATAAGTTTCAAAATCCCCTACGCTGTCTTTGACAAATTCACAATTGAACACCAAGCCGGGTCTGCCGGAAATATCCAGCACCACCCGCGACAAGGCTTCATCCAGCGGCACATAAGCATGCCCATAGCGGTTAATGCCTTTTTTATCACCAATGGCCTGGTTAAATGCCTGACCCAGCGTGATACCGATATCTTCCACGGTATGATGCGCATCTATATGCAGATCACCTTTCGCCTGTATGTCCAAATCCAGCAAGCCATGCCGTGCCACCTGATCGAGCATATGCTCAAAAAAAGGCAACCCGGTCGCAAATTTCGCCTGTCCGGTGCCATCCAGATTCAACTCGATGCTGATCCGGGTTTCCAGTGTGTTGCGTTGAACTTTTGCGCTGCGCATTATTTAACCTAGTGAAAGTTGGGTAAGCGTTTCGTGCAAAGCCGCGATGAATTTTGCACATTCCTCAGGCGTGCCCACAGTCACGCGCAAACAATCTTTCAGCTGAGCGCCTGTAAGAATCTTGATCAGCACACCGCGCTGCTTTAATCCGGCATAAATCTCAGCCGCCTGTGCAACACGGAATAATAAAAAATTGGCTTCGCTGGGATAAACCCGGACGGCAGCTATTTCAGATAATTCGTGGTACAACCAGGCACGATCCACTTTGATCTGTTCAGCCTGGCGCAACAATAACTCATGATGTTGCAGCAATATTCCAGCGACCCGTTGCGGCAATACCCCGACATTATACGGCAAGCGGAGTTTTTCCAGTTGTTCCAGCCAGGCGTTACTTCCCGCCAGGAAACCCAGTCGCAAACCCGCCATGCCGAGCTTGGAAAAAGTGCGCATCACCAGCAGATTCGGATAAAGCGCCAGACGCGAAATAAAACTATCAGAGGCAAAGGCATAATAAGCCTCGTCTATCACGACCAATCCTTCTGCTGCCTGGATAATCTGTTCCACCTGCTCCGCCGGATACAAGTTTCCGCTAGGGTTGTTCGGATAAGCCAAGAAAATCAGGGCGGGTTTTTCGCGAGCAATGGCTTCCAAAGTAACGGGCAAATCCAGCGTGTAATCTGACGCCAGCGGCACACCGACATAACGCATCCCAATAAAGGTTGCAATCATCCGGTACATCACGAAAGAGGGTTCCACACTAAGCAGGGTTGCACCCGGCTTGTTGAGCGCCATCGCCAGCACCTGGATCAACTCATCAGAGCCATTGCCGAGCAACACCCCCATGTCCTCTGGCAGGTTTAGCAGGTTGCTGATTGCTTGCTTGAGCGACGCGGCAGAGGGATCAGGATAACGGTTAATCTCGGCGGAGGCGACTGCTTCGGCAATTTCGCTGCGAACTTCCACAGGCAAGACATAAGGATTTTCCATCGCATCCAGCTTGATATAACCCGCGCAATCCGGCACATGGTAAGCGTGCAAATCGAGAATTTCGCGGCGCAGCAAACGGCTTGCGAGTGAGGAAGCGGAAGGCATGAGATGAATCGCTCAATAAGTTAGTCCAAAACAGGGTGCTAGCTTATCACAAGGTGCACAGCCGTGCCGAAAATATGAATCCAAGTCTGATGATTCTATTCACCGCCATAAAAATTCGCGAATATATTCCCAAATATTGCCGCCGCCATTCCTTATGTAGTAAGCTGTAACATAATCGGTCGCGCCTTCAAACGTACAACGAATGCCTAATAAACTTTCCAATCCACCAACCAGCCCGTCCCCGGACAAGCTGCAAGGGTTTATCGCCAATTTACCGGGCATGGCCTGCCAGATTGAATTGCAAAAAGATGGCAGCTTCACCTTCCCTTATGTCAGCGAAGGCTGTATGACCCTGTTTGGACTCCCTTCGCAACAACTACAAAACGACGCTAGCTGTTTTGTCAAGCTCATTCATCCCGAAGACCTTGCCTCTATGCTGGATACCTTGAAAAAATCTGCCCAGACCGAGTGTTTCTGGAACTGGGAAGGTCGTATCACCTTGCATGACGGCGAATGCAAATGGATCAGCCTGGGAGCCACGCCACAAATCACTGAAAGTGGCTTGCCACGCTGGGAAGGCATCATCCTCAACACCACGCAAAGCAAGCTGGGCGAACTGGAAGTCAAACGCGTACAACAACAATTGCTGGAACTTTCCTCACATATACAGGACGCCAAAGAACAGGAGCGCCTGCGCATTGCACGAGAAGTGCATGACGAAATTGGCAGCCTGCTCACCGCGATCAAAATGGATTTATCCTGGATGACGCAGCGTCTGCCCAAGGACAACCCCACGCTCACCAACAAGGCAAAAACCATAGAAGAACTGGTGAACCGGGCAATCACCTCTGCCAGTAACCTGGCTCACCGGCTACGCCCGGGCTTTCTCGATTGTTTCGGCATCATCGCCGCGATCGAAATTGAGGCTCAGGAATTTTCCAAACGCTGCGGCATCAGCTGTACGGTCATCAAATCTCAGGAGAGCATCGATTTGCCAGAAACCCATTCGATCACACTATTCCGTGTGTGTCAGGAAACTTTGAATAACATCCTGAAACATGCCCATGCCAAACATGTGCAAATCGAAATCGTCAAGGGTACAGATCATCTGGAGCTGATTATCTCCGATGACGGAATCGGCTTTTCCGAGGCTGCGCGCAATAAGCCCAGGTCTTTTGGCCTGAGAGGGGTGCAAGAACGGGTCGCCCACCTGGGTGGCACCGTCAAACTGGCCAGCACCCTGGGGCGTGGCACGCAAATTGCCATTTTTGTCCCGCTCAAGGAAGAAACTCCACAACAGGCGCTGTTCGGCGACACCTCCATATGATAAATATTCTTGTCGTAGACGATCATGCACTGATCCGCAAGGGTCTGAAAATGCTGCTCGAAGAAGGTCCTGATTTCCATATCGCGGGCGAGGCGGAAACCGGGATGCAAGCCATCACCATGGCCAGAAACCAGCACTTTGATCTGATCCTGCTCGACATTTCGTTATCAGACAAGCACGGCATAGATGTGTTAAAGCAGCTAAAATCCGAACAACCCGAGGTCAAGATTATTGTGCTCTCCATGTATCCCGAAGAACAGTATGGGGTACGCGCACTCAAAGCCGGTGCGATGGGCTACATCAACAAACAGAGCGCGCCGGAAAAACTGGTCGGTGCGATACAGCAGGTCATTAGCGGCAAGAAATATATCAGCGCGCTACTGGCAGAACAATTACTGAGCAATCTGATCGGCGAATCCCAGGAACTGATGCATCAGAGCCTGTCAAACCGCGAATATCAGACGCTCTGCCTGATGGCCTCCGGAAAATCCCTGACCGAAATTGCCGAAATCATGACACTTAGCTCCAAGACGGTAAGCGTCTACCGCGCCCGAATGCTGGAAAAAATGGGTTTCAAAAATAATGCCGAGGCGGTTCACTACGCCATTGCACACAATCTGGTCGATATGAATAAATGAATAGCAGGTTAATAGCATGAATACCAACAGCCCCTCCGATGTTGCCCGCGAAACGCTCAAAACGCTGGCTGCGCGCAAGCTGATACCGACCCCGGCCAACTACACAAAAATTTATACTGAAATCGGCGGCGCTAGTACCGAAGAAGGAAACAGTGCCGCAAAAGTATTGCGCGACATGGCAGAACGTCTGACAAAGTCGCATAAATCCGCTTTGATAGGGGTGGCGTTGAAAAGACTGATTCAGGCCGAAGATTGGGATCTGTGCTTCAAGGAATTTGAAAAATTAATCCCGAAACAGGGCGAAGAACCCACACTAAAGTGGTCTGAATTAATACGCGATTTGTTACGCCAACTGGAAACCCCGCATAAGGGTTTGACTATTACCCGAAAAAAGGAAGGCATTGAAACTGTACTCGGCAAGTTTGCGGCAAACACCGACACCTTGTATGAAAAACTGAATGCGCTGATCCGTTCCTGGTCCGAAGCTATAGTCTCTGTCAACGAAATTGATCCCGCCGAACTGCCGGTTAGCGCCAGCACCCCGGCACATTTTATCTCTGGTGAAGCAGCAAGCCTACCAGCCAGACTCGCCGATTTACTGGCGCAAACCCTGGAAAGCATACTCTGCATGCAACCGGAACTGACTCAGGAAATTCAGGCTCACGCCATTCAGGTGCGCAAGATCCAGAATTATGATCAACTGACTGCCTTCGCCAGCCAACTACGCCACTTCCTGATCAGGGTTGAATTACGCGCAGGTGACAACGCAAAAATTCATGAAGGCCTGGTGCGACTGTTACGCCTGCTGGTGGAAAATATCGGTGAAATCATCGAAGACGAAGACTGGCTACATGGACAGGTTGCGATCTTGCGCGAAATAATCGCCAGACCCATCGATCGCCATGCCATCGCCGATGCCGAGCGCGCACTTCGAGACGCCATCATCAAACAAGGTTTCCTCAAACAAAGCATCACCGAGGCTAAAACTACGCTTAAAACCCTGATGGCCAGTTTCATCGACCGCTTGGGCGAAATCACCGAAAGCACCGGCGAATATCATCAAAAAATTGAACAATACAGCGAAAAAATCAGCAAATCCAACAATCTGACTGAACTCTCCCATTTGCTGGAAGACATCATGCAGGATACGCGCATCATCCAGGCAAGCGCCTTGCGTTCTCATGAAGAACTGGTGGGCACCCGCAAGCAGGTGCACGAAGCCGAATCAAAAATCAGAAAACTGGAACAGGAACTTGCCGAGGTCAGCGAACTGGTTCATCAGGATCAACTCACAGGCGCACTCAACCGGCGTGGTCTGGACGAAGCCTTCGAGCGGGAAGCGACTCGCGCCGACCGCAACCAGACAGGACTGTGCGTGGTGCTGCTGGACATCGACAACTTCAAGCGAATCAACGACAACATGGGTCATCAGATCGGCGATCAGGCGCTGATTCATTTGAGCCATGTGATCAAGGAAGAGCTACGCCCCAGCGACTCGGTTGCACGCTATGGTGGAGAGGAATTCATCTTGCTCCTGCCAGACATTGACCTTGCAGAAGCCACCGCCACCGTCGAACGCTTGCAACGAGAACTAACCAAAAAATATTTCCTGCACGAAAACGACCGCGTGCTGATCACCTTCAGTGCAGGGGTGGCGTTGCGCGCAGCACTTGAAACCCAGGAAGATACGGTCGGTCGCGCCGACCGTGCGATGTACAAGGCAAAACTGGCGGGTAAAAACCGGGTAGTAGTGTCTGATAACTAAGCGCTAATGTAAATAATGAATCCCTGTTTTCACTGTGGCCTGAGCATAGAGAATGGCGTTAATTTACACGCTTTTCTGGAAGACGCTCAACGCAGTTTTTGTTGCCTGGGCTGCCAGTCGGTTTGCACAGAGATTTTTGCAGCCGGCTTGCAAGGCTATTACCAGCGCACCCCCGAAGGTATTTTGCTTGGACCGCCACCAGAATTACCCAAAGATATTGAAATTTACGACGATGACGAGGTGCAACAAGAATTCACTACCTGCTCCGGGGAGATGCGCGACATACACCTGCTGGTCGAAGGCATACACTGCGCCGCCTGCGTCTGGCTGATTGAGCGCGCCCTGCTACGCCTGCCAGGCGTTGCCTCTGCGCAGGTCAACATGGCCGGGAAAAGGCTGCATCTGAACTGGGATAACCGGCGCGTCAAATTATCAGACGCGCTACGCGCCTTATCCAAAATCGGCTATGCGGGCGTCCCCTATGATCCTGAAAACGCCGAAGGCGCTATCCGCAAGGCCAATCGCTCGATGCTCTACCGGCTGTTCTTCGCTGGTTTCGGCATGATGAACATGATCTGGGTGGCGATAGCGCTGTATAGTGGCGCGAACCACGACGAATTCCGCAACTTTTTCCACTGGATAGGCCTCGGTTTGTCCACTCCGGTCTTGCTTTACTCGGGTTATCCATTCTATCGCGGCGCACTAGGCGGCTTGCGCGCGGCCATGCTGACCATGGATTTACCCATTGCGATCGGCCTGAGCGTGACTTACATCTACTCTTGTTATGTCACAATCAGTGCAAACAACACCGGAGAGGTTTATTTCGATACAGTGACCAACCTGATCTTTGTGATCCTGATTGGGCGTTATCTGGAAGGGATGTTTCGCCACCAGGCGATTTCCGCGACCAGACGACTGATGGAACTGCAACCCCGCGCAGCCATTGTCATGCAGGACGGAATTGAAAAAATCACCCCGATACGCGGTGTCAAGCCCGGTGATCAGGTAATGATCAAACCCGGCTGCAAAGTCCCGGTAGATGGTATCGTGCTGGAAGGACAAAGCTCCGTCGATGAGTCCATGTTGAGCGGCGAAGCAGCGCCTGTAAGAAAACAAGCCGGTGCCCTGGTATCCGCCGGCACGGTGAATAATGATGGCGCCTTGCTGGTAACCGTACAAAGCCTGTTGCAGGATACCACTCTGGCGAAAATCATTCGTCTGGTTGACGAGGCACAAAACTCCAAGGCACCCATCCAGCGTCTGGCCGACCGGGTCGTGCCCTGGTTCGTACTGATCACGCTGTTTTGTGCGTTATTGACTTTTTTTGTGGTGCACCACGACAACTTCGAACTCGCACTCATGGCGGCAACCTCCGTGCTGATCATCACCTGCCCTTGCGCCCTCGGCATGGCCACCCCGATGTCGATAGCAGTGGCCTCAGGCTTGGGTGCAAAACACGGAATATTAATCAAAAATGGCCTGGTACTGGAAACCCTGTCACGGGTGACGCATTTCGTATTCGACAAGACCGGCACGCTCACCGAGGGAAAGATGAGCATCGCAAAAGTGTGCGTCACACCCGGTATCACAGAACAGAAAATATTGAGTTTTGCAGCGGCAGTCGAGCGCTACAGCGAACACAGCGTTGCCCGTGCCATCGTTGCTGCTGCACCTGACTACCGCGACCGGATCGTAAGCGAATTTCAGGCGATACCAGGTCTGGGGGTTACGGCTATCGTTGACGGAAAAACCGTCTTGCTGGGCAGCGCACTATGGCTTGCGCAGCGTGGTATTCCCCATGACCACAAACTACTGGAGGATTCCATGGCACTGGAAAGACAGTCGATAAGTTGCGTGCATATCGCCATCGACAACCAGCATCTGGCGGTACTGGCACTCGCCGACCAGCTACGCGCAGATGCCCGGACTCTGGTCGATGAACTGCGTGCTGCGGGTATCGCGATGACGCTGCTCTCCGGCGACAGAAAGCCGGTCGCCGAGGCAATTGCCAAACAATTGGGCGGTATGTCGGTAATCGCCGAGGTATTACCTCAAGACAAGGACAAGGTGATCCGTCAGTTGCAACAACAGGGTGCAATCGTCGCGATGGTAGGAGACGGCATCAACGACGCTCCTGCCCTGATTCGCGCCAATGTCGGTATCGCCCTGGGCTCCGGGACTGACGTTTCCGTGGAAAGTGCAGACATCGTTCTAATATACAATGAGCTGGACAAAGTCAGGTTGGCAACCCTGCTGTCACGTCGCACCTTGCGCACTATCCGGCAAAATATCGGACTATCTCTGGTATATAACGCTATTATGATACCGCTGGCAATGCTGGGTATGGTCACCCCGCTGGTGGCCGCCATCACCATGCCTTTCAGCTCACTGATCGTGATCGGCAATGCGGCACGCATACGAAATTTATTCAAATAAGAGGACACAATGAATGTAATTTACAGTTTAATACCCGGAATGATTTTTTTTGGTCTGATTTTTCTCGCCGTGCTGATTTTTGCGGTAAAAAATGGCCAGTACGAAGACATGGAAGGCAATGCCAACCGGATTCTGCTCGATGATGATGCCGACATGATGAATCACGACAACAAGGCGCAAAAATAACACCTACCCATCGATAGCACAGCTAATGCGTATTAACCAACCGCTATTGTCCCGTAACCAAGGCTTGGTCAACATACCCCTTGCTGAAAATTTAAAAAGTCAGGGAGCCTGATTGTTGAAGTATTCTGAATCTCGACTAGAGCAGATAACGGTGCGCGGTTTGCGCTACGCAATCCGTCATTGGGGAGAAACCGACGCACCCATGCTATTTTTTCTGCACGGCTGGATGGATTCCTCTGCCACCTTCCAGTTCGTGGTGGAAGCACTACTACCGTCATGGCATATCATTGCTCCGGACTGGCGCGGTTATGGCGAATCTGAATGGCTGTCCCGCCCTTATTATTTCCCGGATTACTACGCGGATCTGGATGTCATCCTGGAGCATTATGCCGGGGATAAGCCGGTCAGCCTGGTGGGTCATAGCATGGGAGCCAATATTGCCGGTATTTATGCATCGGCTCGTCCGGAACGTGTCACCAGGTTGGTCATGCTGGACTTCTTGGGTCTGAAGCCTGAAATCGATGCACCCGGAGCACTTGATAAATGGCTGACAGCGATCCGTACTGAGCCAAAATTACGAGCCTATCGTGATTATGCAGCACTGGCACAGCGCTTGATTGCGGTCAACCCGCGTTTACATCCAGACCGTGCAGCCTTTCTTTCCCGCTTTGCCAGCCGGATTATGCCGGATGGTTTGGTCACGATGGCCTGTGATCCCTGGCACAAAGTTTCATCACCTATTCCTTATCGTGTAGAAGATGCCAAAGCCTGTTGGCGAAAAATTGCCGCACCCGTGTTATTAGTCATTGCCGAGCAGGGTTTTGTGCAGCAGCGCTTAGGCAACGACCCAGAGGAATATCGCAGCCGTCTTGAATGCTTTACCAAATTAAATATTGCAAACATCGCCAATTCCGGACACAACCTTCAGCATGACCAACCGGAACAATTGGCGCTGCTGCTGGAAGAGTTTTTACCAGGAACATAACTCAACAAAATCGGCAAAAACGGGGTCAGGTCTAGTTAAGTAGCACATACCCACTGACGATTCTTCCCTCTGTTGCAAACAGTACTTCAAAATATTCGGCAAGTTGCGGGAAGAATATCCGCCAGCCTGGAAATCATTTCTCGATATTTTCCAGCATGTGGCTAATAGATGCGCTGCTCACCGACTTCAAATCCGTAAATATTCGGTTAACCCATAGACTCCCACGAAAAGCAAAATCACCAGTGCCAGCCTGGTGGTAAGGCATGAACGTATTATTTGCGACCGAAATTACCACCCTGCCCTTCGGGCACCCTTCCAGCGGAGGGGAATGGGTGATCCAAAATATTTTCCTATTCCTAAGGCTTGGAATTTTATTCCCCTCCATTGGAGGTGTGCCCGTCAGGGCAGGGTGTTTCTTGAAACCATGTACTAAAATATTTTTGTAATATCCATATTTGAATTTTGCTTAGCTTGAATGGGTTGGCCGAATATATACTCAGATCCATTTATAGTTATTTGAATTTTAAAGAATATTTAATTATCGCACATATCATCGTAAATCTTGACGATATTGTTAAGATAGTATTTGGTATTTCCAATCACATACCACTCGAAGCCATGAAAGCAGATTACGCAGATTTTAACTAACGGACATGGCAATGATGCCACCCCTTGTAATGAAACCGCCATGTCCGTTTCCCTCTCCCCATCCCTCTCCCGCAAGCGGGCGAGGGAGAGTACGATCGCTACGCGTGTTTCACGTTAAATAAAATAATAAGATAACTTATGCAGTCACGTCTCCCTTTGGGTTAAGCCGCAAATAATCGTAACCGATTGAGCATCACCATTAATCTGCAGATTGAACTACGGAATTTAGGATAATCTGGTTAACCTGTTGAAATGTCGACTAAGCATGCATTTTGGGCAGGCATGCCATAATTTTTTCAATAAACAGATAATGAGATTTTTATTACAATATCGGTTAATCTGATGTACCTCTGACCCAAATCCGATTATGTCCGACATTGAATCCAAACAGCCTGCTACAGACTCTGTTATGCAGCATGGACACCATAAAACGCCGGGCAGAACCGAAATAGATCAACTGATTGCCT
Organism: uncultured Nitrosomonadales bacterium; assembly: GCA_903876685.1. GTDB lineage: Bacteria > Pseudomonadota > Gammaproteobacteria > Burkholderiales > Gallionellaceae > Gallionella. Next base: position 28,668 of record CAIRBC010000357.1, read on the forward strand.
TGTTCAATAGCGGCAATCTACTTGAACTGGAAAGACAGGCACAAATCATGATCAACCATTATCCTGATTCAGGGTTTGCCTGGAAGGCATTGGGTGCCGCTTTACTGACCCAGGGTAAAAATGCACTGCCTGCAATGCAAAAGGCGACTGCGCTGCTGCCTGAAGATGCAGATGCACATTACAATCTGGGCAATGCGTTGCGCGATAGCGGGCGACTGGATGAAGCGCTGGCCAGTTACCTATCGGCGCTGAAAATCAAGCCTGATCTCGCCTACGCGTACTACGGCATGGGCAATGTACTGAAAGAACTGAATCGACTCTCTGAAGCGGTAACCAGTTACCGAAGTGCCCTGAACATCGATGCCGGTCTTGCTACGGCACACAATAATCTGGGAGTTGCGTTACAAGAACAGGGGTTGTTCGATGAGGCGGCGAGCCATTACCGATCCGCACTAAAAATCGATCCCGGCTTTGCCACTGCACATAATAACCTGGGTATCGCATTGCAGGAACTTGGGCAACTCGATCAGGCCATGGCAAGCTACCGTTGTGCGCTGAACTGCCAACCTGATCTCGCAAGCGCCCATTATAATCTGGCAAATGCCTTGCGCGATCTGGGGCAGCTTGACCAGGCAGTGGCAAGCTACTTGCAAGCGCTGGAGATTGATTCGGAATATGTCGATGCCTTGAGCAATCTCGCGCTGCTGTACAATATGCAAGCCAACCCGACACTGGCCTTGAAATGCATTCAACGTTGTTTAGCGCTCAAGGAGACTGAGGGTGCTAAAAATATCTTCGCTTCTTGCGTCAAACGGTTACGTTCAACACAAGGCATACCGGGGATCAGAGAAAACATGATTCGTGCCCTGACTGAGCATTGGGGACTGCCTGGCGAACTGGCGCAACTCAGCATACATCTAGTCAAGCTCAACCCAGGTATCCATGCGTCATCCTGGCCAGTGCAACCGGAGAAATTCGAAGCCCTTGCAGAGGACCCGCTACTTTGCGCATTACTCTGCTCTGCGCCCATTTGCGACATGGAGATTGAGCAGTTTATGACCCTGGCGCGACGTGCCATGCTGAATACCGTTAACGAGCCAGTAACACCCAAATTAAACTTGAAATTCTATTGTGCTCTGGCTCGCCAGTGTTTCATCAACGAATATGTGTATGCGCTCAGTGATGACGAAATTCACCAGATGAATGCCTTGCGCGTTTCCTTAACTGCCGCGCTGGAAGCAAATGCGCTACTGCCTTTACAGCAAGTGGTGTGTGCTGCTTCATATTTTCCTCTATATACACTCCCGTTTGCCGCCACGCTGTTGAACATGGACTGGCCTGAAGCAGTGATGGCGCTACTGGTACAACAGGTGCAGGAACCGCTAATTGAGCAACAATCAATATCCACTATTCCGAGGCTGACCGGTATTGAGGACGATGTGTCGCTGCTGGTTCAGCGTCAGTATGAAGAAAATGCTTATCCACGCTGGATCAAGGCAGCGCCTGCCGCAGCGGCAAAAAATCTGAACGTATATCTGACACGAAAGTTTCCTCTGAGCCCGTTCAAGTGTGACTACAAAGCTGAGCCAATCGACATCTTGATTGCCGGATGCGGCACCGGCCATCATTCGATCCAGACTGCGCAGCAAATCAGGGGAGCAAAAGTGCTGGCGGTCGATCTGAGCATCAGCAGTCTGGCTTATGCCAAGCGCAAGACGCAAGAACTGGGCTTGAATTCAATAGAATATGCTCAAGCCGATCTGCTGCAACTAGGTTCCCTGGGTCGAGACTTCGATGTGATCGAATCTTCTGGAGTATTGCATCACCTGGCTAATCCTTTTGCCGGGTGGCATGCACTTTTGTTGCTGCTACGCCCTGGCGGATTCATGAAACTGGGCTTATACAGCGCGATTGCGAGACGCAATGTTGTCAAAGCAATCAAAACGATAAAAGATTGGGGTTATGGGGTAACGGCAAGCGACATACGCCAATGCCGTCAGCAATTGGTTACGCTGGAAGCTTTGGATTCATTCGGCAATACTTTTAAATCAAGCGATTTTTTCAGCATGAGTGCTTGCCGTGATTTGCTGTTTCACGTGCAGGAGCATCGCCTGACCTTGTCCGATATCGCCGTGTTCCTTGAAGAAAACGGGCTGACATTATTGGGTTTCGAGATCGGTGACGAGGTGCTGTATGCTTACAGGCAACGATTTCCTGAGGATCGCGCAGCCACTAACCTGGACTATTGGCAGACCTTTGAATACGAAAATCCTGACACTTTCTTTGGCATGTATCAGTTCTGGATTCAGAAAATGCGCTGAGCAATGATCCGCCTGAATAATCCCGGGAAAAACTAGCGCATGCTATGCATATAAATACCGAACAATCCGGCATGTGCCTGCTTTAATTTCAAGCGCAAGGCCATGGTGTTTTCGGTCAATCCGCGACCTTCTGCCAGCAATTCCTGCAATGCACCATACGCACGACCGGGTCGATCATCCGGCAGGTTACCGGGCTTGATATTTTTCGTCGGTTTGCGCTCCAGCAGCAACCAGGCCGGAAAGTAGCGTATATCCAGCTCAGGCTCTATTTCCAGAGTCCGATAACGCTCCCATGCCGCGCGTAGATTCTTGTCCGGCGCTTTGAGCAACGACTGTTCCGCCGACAATGGAAAATCCCAGCACATCCTGCACCAGAGCAATAATGCCTGCTCACGCTCACCCAGATAATATTCTGCCTCTGCCAACCGGCTTTGCAAAACCGAAAATTCCTGCCATTCGGGAACTTGTAATATCGATGCTTTTACGCCAGCCCAATCGTAAGCAGCCGCCAGCGGATAACTGGCATGCAATAATGGCGACTCTGCGGAAAACGCTGCCCCGCGCAAAGCGTCGGCCAGTCGATGCCAGAGAGGGGAGAGAAAATCTCTAGCGGCTATACCCAGTTCGGCTGTGGCCAATGGTGCAACATAGGCTTCGAGGTATTCGCTTTCGGCGAGATAATCCCTGACCGGATCATTCAACTTTTGCGCCGCCTTGCACAAAGCTTCCAACACCGCAAATCGAGGATGGTTTAAAGGCTGTAACTGCTCTAACAGTGCTTGGGCGTCTGCCCCGCGTCGGGAACATAGCGCATCAATGATGCCATTCACCAGCACATTGGCGCTGTTATCCATGAACAGGTCGAGCTGCATTTCGTTTCCTGCGCGACGATAATGCCTGCAACACAAGCCTTCAAACGCCGCATCTGCGGAAAGGCGCAATACCGTGCGGTCTTTCCAGGCAATATACTCGCGACGATCTGACTGCAAGCCTAACGATGATGCATAGCGAGCAGCGACTTCCAGCATACTGCGTATCCGTTCTGGACTGCCTGCCAGAACTTCGTCCAGCGTGGAAATCAGACCGCAGCGCCACCCCTCGTAATCGGTATAGGAAAGCCTGGCTTCGGCAAGCAATAACTCCAGCGGTGAATATTCCCCCTGCTCAAGCAACAACCGGTCAACTATTGCGTGAATTTCATGAAAATTTCCGGTCATGGCACCGCCTGTTCCAGGGGTTCAAACAACTGCGTCAATTCGTCTGCTGACAACGGTACTGCGGCAGCGCCGCCTTCTTCCAGCACTCCCTTGGCCAGATCGCGCTTTCTTTGCTGCATACTGACAATTTTTTCTTCCACCGTACCTTCGGTAATCAATTTATAAACGAACACCGGATTTTCCTGGCCGATACGATGTGCACGGTCGGTGGCCTGATTTTCTGCGGCGGGGTTCCACCAAGGATCATAATGGATCACCGTGTCGGCAGCAGTCAGATTCAGTCCGACACCGCCCGCCTTCAGGCTGATCAGGAACAACGGAACTTCACCCTTTTGAAAGCGGCTGACGGGGGTTTCGCGGTCGGTGGTGTCGCCGGTGAGCAGCAGATAAGGCAATTCCAGTCGCGTCAACTCCTGTATGATCAACGCCAGCATCGAGGTGAATTGAGAAAATAGCAGAATGCGCCGCCCTTCTTGCAGCATTTCCGTCAACAGGCTGATTAATAGTTCAAGTTTAGCCGACTCATTCACCCGTTTCGCCGCAGGCAGTTTGAGCAGACGCGGATCACAACATATCTGGCGCAATTTAAGCAGCGCATCGAGAATCACGATCTGGCTGCGATTCATGCCTTTCTTGTTAATTTCCTTTTGTACTTTTTCATGCATGATCACCCGAATCGCCTCATACAAATCGCGTTGGGCACCCCCCAACTGGCAATAGCGCACGATCTCGGTTTTGGGTGGCAATTCACTGGCCACCTCAGCCTTGCTGCGGCGCAACAGAAACGGCGCGATACGGCGTGCCAGCAGGCTGCGCCGCTCAGGGTCAGCCTGTTTTTCGATAGGGTTGCGAAACAGTTTGCGAAAACTCTTGTCCGAGCCCAGCAAACCGGGTAGCAGAAAATTGAATTGTGTCCACAATTCGCCCAGATGATTTTCCAGCGGGGTACCGGTGAGCGCCAGTCTGTACTGCGCCTTGAGTTGATGAACGATGCGGGTCGCCTGCGACTTGGGATTCTTGATGATATGCGCCTCATCGAGTATCAGATAATAAAAATCCTGCGCAGTCAAAACCTCCTGGTCACGCGATAACAATGGATAGGTGGTGAGCACTAAATCATAATTGCCGATGCTATCGAAATGTTCCTTGCGTTGCATACCCTGCAGTACCAGCACCCGTAACTCCGGCGCGAAGCGCTCAGCCTCATGCCGCCAGTTGAACATCAGACTGGTGGGCGCTACCACCAGACAGGGCAGAGTCATTCTTCCGGATTCTTTTTCCAGTAGCAGATGCGCCAGTGCCTGCACGGTCTTGCCCAGACCCATGTCATCGGCGAGGATACCTGCCAGTTGGTATTCCCTGAGGAATTGCAACCAGTTCAGCCCTTGCTGCTGATAAGCACGCAACTGCGCCTTCAAGCCTACGGGTGCTGCAACCGGCTGAATTCCCTTGAAATCACGCAGTCTTTTACCCAGGGCACGCAAACGCTCGCCCCCCATCCAACGCAAACCGTTGTCCGCATCTTCCAACTCTGCCAGACGCGCTGCCTGAACCAGCGATAACTTCAGTCTTTCCGTGTTTTCGTCCACATCGAAAAGTTCGACCAGCACCGAAAGTATGCCTTTAACCCTGGCGGCAGGTAAAGCCACCAACCGACTATCCGGCAGTCTGCCAGTGAAATCCAGGTTTTTATCGGCCATATCGGCGAGTGTCGCTACATTCAGCCCGCCTTTAAACTTGCCCATCAGGTTCAGCAATATCGGCAGCAGATTCACCGTCTTGCCGTCTACCTGGATGCCCAGTTCCAGCCCAAACCAGTCATTACCGGCGTTCTCCTCCAACTTGGCAGTCCAGTCTTCCACCTCTGCGAAATTGAAGCGAAAACTCTGAGTCATTTCCACTTGCCAGCCAGCGGCTTGCAATTTTGATATGCCTTCAATGGTAAAATCGATCCAGTCATTTTCGCCGCCGGGAAACATCAGCGCATCCTGAAATTCTTTTTCGACTGCATATCCCATCGAATCCGCATAGACAAACCCCATTCCAAGGATTTCATGGGTAAATCGTTTTTCGCTTGCGTCCTGGCGCGTGATGCGCTGCAATTCTGCACCCAGTTGTCGCGTGAGCGGTTTCTGCTTGTCCTGCTGGCGCAGGTTGCTGATACGGATGCCGTCATAAGCAAATTCCAACAGCGCCCCATCCAGGATTTTCGCCGGCCGTTCGCGCATGATTTTGAAAATGGGATCAAAAAAGGCAGGCTGAAGCACCTCAATACAAAACAACCGCAAGCAGGGAACAGGAACAACATCATTAACTTGCTTTTCATGGATGGCTAGCGGCATGGGCATGGCGGTCTGTTTACCTGCCATTTCAATGCGAAATATTTCTGCCAAATGCACGGGAATGGTCGGCGCACACACCAGTGTCGCCGCAACTTTATCGGGTAGACCGGTCTCGATTTCGCCACAAAGCTGTTTATCCCTATACCAGGGTGGCGCAAACGGCCATACCTCTGCCGGCACGACCATTTCAAAACTCAGCTTCTGGTTGCCCTGCTCATCGATTACCCAGGTAGGGGTTGCGCTGCGCTTTGCACCCAAAGCAAGCGGCTCAGAATCCGGGCTATTCCAGAAACACCGGCCGGTAGCGATCATTTGCTTCGCCAATTGTGCGCCTTTTACGCCGCTCAGCCCCATCAAGCGGTTCCCCACCCGTTTTAAACTGTGCAAGGCTTCGACAATTTCCTGGTCTTTCAAGTTAAAATAATACGGCAGTTGACCGGCTAGATTGAATTCACTGCCATAGTAAGTCACCTTGCCAAACCCACCCTCTTTCAGCAGCCTGCAGGTAAAAAAATCAACACTCAGCAGGTTTGGTTGATTCAGCTTGAGTACATAAAGCAGGTGTTGCGGGGTATCCGGCAATTCATCCTTGGCCTGCAAAGTCTGTTGTTCGAGCTCCTTCAACCACGAGCTGTATTCATGGGGTAAAGCGGATGATTTCTGCTTGGGCGACTGCACCGGCGTAACAGTTTTTTGCGGTGTCAAGTGTTTGACGGATAATTTGGCATGCAGCAGCGCTGCGGCCACATGCTCGCAATTGTAACCCTCCTGGCAACTACATTCCCCGCGAATCTCGGTTCCACCTGCAAGCTCCTGAAGGCGGATGTACACGCGATCGCGTGTGCCACTAAAACCGCTGACAACCGCGCTGATGACATCGCCCTGTCTGTGAATTTCCAGCATGGATATCTTGCCCTTTTCAGACAAGGAACGCCCAATTTCCAAAGAATGGGCAGGAAAAGTACGCGAAATATCTTCAGGACTGAGGAGGGGAAGTAACAATTTTGGTTCCTGGATTAAGCGCTAATCTGTCGTGGCCAAGGCCAATTATTAAACATCATTCGTAGGGTGCGTCTGCGCACCATTCGGGATAAGTCAAAAATTCTGCTGGGCAAGTGCACCCTGCAACGTTACAACTTGTAGCCTCTATGTACCGCGACCACGCCGCCGGTCAGGTTAAAGAAATCGACCTGTTCCAATCCTGCCTGTTGCATCATTTGCTTCAGTTCTTCCTGCCCTGGATGCATGCGTATCGATTCGGCAAGATACCGGTAACTATCGGCATCATTGGCGATGAGTTTGCCGATTTTTGGCAGCAATTTGAAGGAATAAGCGTCATAAAAAGGCTCCAGCGGCTTGATCACTTTGGAAAACTCCAGCACGATCACCCGTCCGCCAGGCTTGAGCACACGCTGCATATCGGCGAGCGCCGCCTCCTTGTGCGTGAC
>CAIRBC010000358.1 GCA_903876685.1 uncultured Nitrosomonadales bacterium
ACCGAATTGTGCCCTATGAACCATACCGTAGGGTGCGCGTGCGCACCAAAAACCGTTGGTGCGCAAGCGCACCCAACGAAAACCATTTTGTGGTGGAGGGTCATGGGTAGGGTTGGGGGGATAACCAGCCACCTGGTTGCTGTCTTTTGGCAAGCTGGTGGAGTGGCTAGTGGGTTCGTCAGGGAAGCAGGCATGGCTAGTTTCATTATCAAGGGTGCTTCTTTAGCCATGCCCGTTAGCCCTGAAAGATGCCGATGGTGTAGGCGAAGTTGCTGACGGAGACAGGTGATATTCTGCTGTGGTTCGCGGTAATTGAGGCTCGAATATACTCACCCAGTCCCTGATCGAGAATGGCTTTAAAAATTTGCGTGTAGCGGGTGTTTCCAAAGTAAATAGTGTTTTAGTCGGTGTCATGATTGCTAGCTAAAGGGGTTATAGTGAGAACAATTGCCACAGATTTTTAATAACGCGCATTTCAAATTCAAGCGACCAGTTTCTTGATCGATTCAAGGACTGCCTCGCCTTTAAAAGGCTTGACTATCCATCCCTTGATGCCGGCTGCCTTGCCGCGTTCCTTCATGTTTGGGCTGCTTTCAGTGGTGAGCATGATGACATTCACCTTGCTGTTACCCTGTTCATTGCGCAGCTTTTCCACCATGGTCAGGCCGTCCATATTGGGCATGTTAATATCGCAAATCACCAGTTTGATAGCCGGATCGTTTTTTAATTTTAGCAAGCCGTCCTTGCCGTCGATTGCCGTGGAGACTTCCAGTCCGTTTTTTTTCAAAAAGCCAGCAACTTCATCCCGCACCGTGCTTGAGTCGTCTACTACCAGAATTGTTGCCATATATTTTCCTTGATTCCCTTTTATTAAAATAATTCCAGTTCGCCAGAGGCGGCCAGACTGCCGGTATCTGTAGAGATTTCCACAAAATCTTCGGGCGACCAGTTGAGATTGAAGATGAAGCGTTGATAGAGTTTCGCGGTTCTGCCGGTATGTGTATCCGTCAGGCTATACAGAAAACATAGTTGAGGATTTTCCGTACCGAAAGAGATATATTTGTGTTTGTGATTGACCACCAGCGGCACCTGTATTTGTGTGCTGAGCGAGTTTGCGTTATCGCCAATATAGCGGTTCTTGAACGAACCCCAAATCAGATTGGTGATTTCACCCAGCATATTATTCACGGCGCGAAAATTGGCACCCTCGTCGTTCGGCCAGTAACGACCCAATAGATCGAGTATCGGTGTCTCCTCGGTTTGCAACATCATGTAACCGCGACACCAATTGCCTTCCAGCGGGATCAGGCTGAACACTTCTCCGTAGATCACCCGGTCGCGCACGATGTAAGGGGTATGTCTTTCGATGGCTATATTCTGGAATTGACTGGTCAGCGCCGCCTCGCTAATTTCGGAAATACCGCGCACCAGCGCGTTTGGATAAACCAGGCAGAAGATGTACTCATCGATCACCCGGCGTAGTGATGCCATGTCGCTGGGGTGATAGGCCGCGCAAAGCGCATGCTTGAGATTCTCCGGAACATCGTCAAGCGAATGGTGCTGCTCGCGGCGCATGATAATCGGCAATTCCGGGCGTATTCTATGGATACTCAAAGCGATCTCGGCGTTTTCTTCAGGTGTGTCGCCATAGTTTTCACAATATAATATCGCGCCCAGATCGATATTGGATTGCAGCACAGCCATCAGTGCCTGTTTGCGCACCTTGAGCGCGACCAGATTATTTTCTTCGCAGAACTCTTTGATCAGTTGCGCATAGTCGCTGCTTTCATCGAGCACCAGCACTTTGCTGATGGTCACCGTTTTTTCGCTTTGCATATCCATTTTAAAATAACTCCAGCTCGCCGGTTTCAATGGCGGAAACAGACTTGTCGATAGCAAAATCCACCGGCGCATAACCGTACATACACAGTGTCGCCTGCACTCGTATGCTGCCGTTGATGGTAATCAGGAAGCGGGAAACATGCCCTGAATTGGCACCACTCAAGAAGGGTAGGCTGGCGCCGCTTAGGGTATAGGGGGTAGACATGCCCAGATGTGGGAAGTAGCGCAATAACTCGCCATTCATCGCTCCTGAACATAGGTTGCTGAGTTCGGAAAATACCTCGGTCAACGATTCACGCCGGGTATTCTGTAAAAAATATGCACGGGTATGTGCATCATCACCGATATGGAAAATAGTGAACACTCTGAACAGAAAGGAAGAGATGGTCAGTACCACAATGTCCTTTTCGACAAATTTGCTATTTTCCGGCAGCGCCTCTATTTTGCAAAAATCGCCTTGATCGAGCACCAGCGTCTTTTGGGCTGACTGAATGAAAATGTGTTCGATGCCTTGTCTTGCCTGTAAACTTATCATGACTTGAACCTATAGTAGTGTCGAATTTAAACGGGTTATTTTTGAATCCATCCCGCTGATGGCCGCCATCATCATCTTGCCGCTAGCCTGTATATCCTGAAAGGTCATAGTGGTGAGCAGGTTGTTTTTATGCAGACTCTGTGCGTAATCAGAGGAAAGCGTTTCGGAGCGCAAGGCCAGTGATCGGACTTGTTCGGCTACTACCGCAAAGCCTCTACCGGATTCTCCGGCTCGCGCAGCCTCGATAGACGCATTCAATGCCACCAGCACCACATGCTTGACGATCGAGGCAAACTCCTGATTCTGGGTGCGCATATAAACATTCTGCTCCATCAGCGAATTCATTTCCTCGTGCCAGTGCTCAAAGGTCACCGCCACATTCTTCAAGCGCAAGGCTTCCTCTGCGAGTTCATTTATTTTCAATAACAGTTCAGACTTGAGACTCTGCTGAGCCTCGGTAGACTGCTGGTTCTGTTTTTCATTTAAAAAGTTCAGTTCGTCAATGTGCCTATTGAGTTGATTGACCAAAGCGTTCATTTCCTCTACTTTCTCCTGAAGTAGCATGTGCTCCGATTCAGCACTAGCCTGTTTTTCCCGTGCTATCAGCAGTGCCTCATTCAGACTTTTGCTGTCGGCTGTTAACGTATTTATCTGTTCGTTGTAGTTAAACACCAAGCGGGCAACTTCTCTCGCCTTGCTTGCTTTAAGCACTAGCAATAGCGCAGCAGAACAGATTATGCCGCCCAATAATCCACCGACCAGATAATCCATCATCGTGTCCGTTTTAACTTCGTGCTCGTTTTAAATCAGGCGAATCGCTGTCTTGATCGAGGGTGCTGACAGGATGAAACTCATGACTATCCACATTTTCAGTATAGGCCTGCGGTAGCAACACCACGGTTTCAAACTGTCGATAAGCAGCACCTTCCTGCTGATCGGTAAAGCGTATCTGGATCGAGCCATTCAGCGACTTGACAAAGCCCTGCACCGCATCCATGCCCACACCCCGTCCTGAAACTTCCGTCACTTTGTCAGAAGTAGACAAACCCGGATGAAAGATCATCCTGGCAACTTCCTGATCCGCATGCAGAACATCATTGGCTAACAGTCCTTTTTCGACCGATAACTTGCGGATGCGTGCCAGATTGAGTCCGCGACCATCATCGTTCAGGCTGATTTGCAACAGGCCTTCCTTGACGTTCATGTTCAGGTTGATGGTTCCTGCAACAGGTTTGAGGTTTAACTGGCGTTCTTCAGTGCTTTCCAGGCCATGATCCAGCGCGTTTCTTAACAGGTGCATGAATACATTTTTCAAGACCGCACTAACATGGTTATGGATCACATAGCCGTTATCCTGAATATGGATGATCGGTGGAATCTTGCCCAGTTCATTGGCCAGTGAGGGCAGTGAACTCAGATTCCCTTCCAGTATCTCGACCAGCCGTTCGGTACCCAACAAGCGCAGCGTCTTGCGGATCGTCTGGTGCGCCGCCAGTAATTCATATAGATTGCTGGTGTTAATTTTTTCCAGTTGTTGTATGGTTTCCTGAATTTGGCGCTTATCGACCATTAGGAAATGTTCTACACTTCCTCTACGTCCAGGCCCCTTGCGACCCAAACTGACCTCATTGATGCTGGCATAATGTTCGAGCATGATCCTCACCGAAAACAAACCTGTCATTAAGCTCGCCTGATCATAGGCAATGTCCGGGCGAGTTTTCTGTAATTCCACATAGGGTTGTTCTGCCTCATGGAGGGTATTGGTCAAGTGCCTTAGCCCATAGGTGCGGGCATTACCCTTGACGGTATGCATATTGCGAAACAAGCGGGTGATGGCTTCAATATTGTGCTGTGGATTTTCGCGTAGCAACGCTTCGCAATCTTCGATAAATCCCAGCGCACTCGTGACAAATTCATGGAATTTTTCCTGGGATATCGTGATAATTTCACCGATAATTTCCAGTTCACGTTTTTGCATACTGGTTTCTTCTGCCAGAGCCCTCAGTTCTGTCACATCGCG